>RFGE01000140.1 GCA_003696105.1 Deltaproteobacteria bacterium
CACGCGCGCGAGCATACCGCGCGACGGACCGCGGCGCGCGACGCCACGCCGCCGGGCGCGCCGCCGCGGACGGCGGCGTCACACGCCCAGCCACTCGAAGAAGGTCGCCATGTGGCGGCGCTGCTCGGGCGGCATGTACTCGAAGTTGCGACCGCGGTCGATGATCTCCCAAAAGTCCTTGCTGTCGACGCGTTCCAGCTCGGCGCGAATGACGGCCAGCCGATCGCGCGGCTCGTCGCGCATGTCGTCGGCGATCTGACGCGCCTTGGCGGTCTCACCTGCCTGAAGGAAGTACGCGGCCAGCTTGACCTGCGCCTTGCGGACGCCGACGAGCCCCTTTTCCTGGCTCTTGCCGCGCATCGGCTCGTCGAGCTGGAGGAACTGCGCGAGCATGTCGTCCTGTTCGGGAACGCCGCGAGCATGCGCGAACTGGCACAGCGCCGACACGTCGTACGCGACCGTCTCGGTCACGAACGCCAGGTTCGCCGCGTAGCTCACGTGGCCGTAGTAGTGCATGTAGCCGACGCCCTCGACAGCCAGCGCGCCGTGCCCTTGCGCCAGCAGCCGCTCGAGCAGAATGCGGTACTGGTTGAGCACATTGTAGGCCGTCCGCACGTTGCGCGCGTTGATGGTCGCGCGCAGGTAGGAGTTCATGAAGCGGAACACGGTGCGGACGAGTTCGATGTCGTCGCGGTCGCCGGCGGCCTCGCCGATGTAGCGCGTGTCGATCGCGATCAGGTAGTTGACGTCCGGCATCGCAGCCAGCGCTTCGTTGTAGATACCAAGGTATTGCCGCAGCACCTTCCACTCGACCCAGGTGCGCCGCTGCTCGAGATCGTGAAGCGACTCGCGATCCATCGCGACGAAGTCCGGGTTGTCGCGAATGCCCGGACCGATCGCGAACCAATCGGCCGCCATCTGCGGCTTGAGGTCGAGATACGTGAGCGCGAAGTCCTTGAGCGCGTCGATCGCGCGGCTCGCAATGATCTTGTCCTTCCCCGAGATCGAGTTGCTCGTGATGTCCGTGAGTTCCTCCATCGCGTCGAGCGTCGGCACCTGCTTGCCGGCGCGCGCGGACCGGACGGCGTCGTCGCCGATGCGCGCGACGATCGTCGCCGGCTCGAGGAACCAGAACACGTACGCGAAGTACGGCAGCATGATGACGAGGCCGAGGGTAGTCGCCACGATCATCGCGACGAGCGCCGCGCGCGGCACGAATCCGGTTTGCAGCGTCACGCTCAGCCACACGCCGCACACGCACGCGACCACGAAGTAGGCCATCACGCCGACGTTGATGCGGTCGCGCAGGAACATGCGCGCGACGCCGGTGTACCGATCGGCCGACAGCTGGACGACGATCGACACGACGGTGATGACGATGCCCAGCACCGCGGCGATGATCCCGGCCAGCGACGACACCGAATCGGTGAGCTTGTCGGGTTCGAACGCGAAGAATCGCGCCACGGCGTCGCCGATCGACGCGTCGCCGCCGACCGTCATGGCGTCGATCAGGTAGAACGCCGCGAACGCGGCGAGCGACAGCGCCGCGAGCACCGCCACGGGCGCGAGCCACAGTCGCTTCCAGTCGGGCCTCGCGCCTCGCGCGCCGGCCGCGCGCGCGAGGCGATAGCGCTCGGCCTGGGTCGTCGCACGCCGCGGCGCCTTCGAATCGTCGTCGCGCACGCGCCAACTGTAACGCAGTCCCGGCGGCCCGCGGCCGCTTGCTATAGTCGGCGCGATGTCCATGCGCCGCCCCGTCGAACCCCGGCTCGGCCCGCCGCCGACCAAGGCGCACGTGTCCGTCGCCCGCCTGCCCGACTACTGGTACGTCGCGTGCCGGTCGCGCGACCTGCGCCGCCGGCGGCCCGTCGCCGTCACCGTGCTGGGCACGCCGCTGGTGCTGTACCGCACCGAGGCCGGCCGGGCGGCGGCGCTGGTCGACCGGTGCCCGCACCGCAACGTGCCGCTGTCGCTCGGCAGCGTGCGCGGCAGTTGCCTGCAGTGCAAGTACCACGGCTGGGAGTTCGATGTGGACGGCACGTGCACCGCCATCCCCGGGCTCCTCGGTCCGGTCGCCGCGCGCGGTCGGAGCGCCACCGCGTACCCGGTGCGCGAACAACAGGGCTACGTGTGGGTCTACGGCCGGCCCGACGCCGAGCCGGCGTCCGAGCCGTTTCGCCTGCCGCACCTCGACGATCCGCGCTACACGCACGCGCACCGGGTCGTGCAGGCGGACGCGACGCTGCACGCGACCATCGAAAACGCCCTCGACGTGCCCCACACCGCGTTCTTGCACAAGGGGCTGTTTCGCGGCGCGGGCGCGCGCACGTCGATCACCGCGCGCGTGCGCCGGTTTGGGGACCGGTGCGAGGCCGAATACCTCGGCGAACCGCGCCCCAAGGGGCTCGTCGCGCGGCTGTTGTCCCCCGGCGGCGGCGAGGTCGCCCACGTCGACCGGTTCATCCTGCCGTCGATCGCGCAGGTGGACTACGCGCTCGGCGACGACACGCACATCGTCGTGACATCGATGTGCACGCCGGTCACCGACTTTCACACGAAGCTGTTCGCGTGCGTGAGCTACCGACTCGGCCGGGTGCCGGGGTGGGCGGTCAAGCCGGTGCTCGAACCGCTCGGGCGCGCGATATTCGCGCAGGACGCCAAGATCCTGCGCGCCCAGACCGACACGATACGCACGTTCGGCGGCGAACAGTTCGTCCACACCGACATCGACGTGCTCGGCCCGCACATCTGGCGGCTGATGAAGGCCGCCGAGCGCGGCGACGCGCGGCCGACGCCCGAGCCGGCCGTGGACGAGTCGATCCGCATGACCGTCTGAGCCGCCGCGCGCGCGTCGTCAACAAGCTGCCGTTACAACCGATAGCGTTCCATGCGCAGCCGGTCGGGCCCGTCGAGACGATGGCGGCTCAACAGTCGTCGGCGGCATCGCTGTAGCCGTCGCTGTAGCCGTCCGCGTAGCCGGCGTCGGCCCCGTCGGCGCGGCCGGCGTCGTAGGCGTCCCAGTAGGCGCGGAAGTACGCCAGGTCGTAGCAGTCGGCGAAGCCCGCGTCGTAGCCGTCGGCGTAGCCGGCGTCGTAGCCGTCCGCCCACCCGTCGCCGTAGCCGTCGGCCTGGCCGTCGCGCAGCCCCGTCGCGTAGCCGGCGTCCCACCCCGCCGCGAATCCGGCCTGGTAGTCGCGGTTGGCGGCGACGCCCGCCGCAAACCCGCGGTCGTAGGCCGTCGAATCGCGCGCCGCGCGATATCCGCGACGCTCACACGCCGCGAGCGCCTCCGGGTCGACGGAGGCATCGGGAGCGGCGCCGACCGCCGCCGGCGCCCGAGCCGCCGCGCGTCGCACCGCGGGCGCCGGCGCGTACGACGCGCACTGCTGCTGGCCCTCGGCCCAGCCGTCGCCGTAGCCCGCGTCGTACGCGGGGCCGTAGGTGTCGGCCCAGCCGGCGTCGTACCCGTCGGCGTCGCCGTCGGCCGCGCCCGCGCCGGCGCCGTCGCCGCACGCGAACGGATCGGCCGCGCCGTCGCCGAGCCCGGCCGCGTAGCCCGCGCCGTAGCCCGCGTCGTAGCCCGCGTCCCCCCAGTAGCCGTCGGCGTAGCCGGCGTCGTAGCCGGCCGCGTCGCCGTCGCGGCGACCGTCGTCGCGCGACAGGGCGAGGCCATCGGCCCGCCCGCGGTCGAAGTCGGCGCGGTTGGCGGCCTCGGCCTCGCTCTGCCCCGCGCGATACGCGCGCTCGAGCGGCCCGCCGTCGAAGCAGTCGAGCCGGTCGCAGCCGCCGGCGAGCGCAACCGCGGCCAGGCCCGCGCACGCAATCCACGCCGGAACTCGCGCCATGCGCTTGCGCGATGCAAGCGCGGAGCCAGCCCGCATGGTCCGAAACACCGCCGACACCGTCCCCTTCCCTGTGGCGCATGCGCCACAGCGTGAACGCCGCGCTGCGGACGACGCCGCGCAGATTCGGTGCCGGGGGAGGGATTTGAACCCTCACGCGCTCGTGCGCAGCGGATTTTGAATCCGCCGTGTCTACCGTTCCACCACCCCGGCCAGGGGTTGTCGTCCTGTTCGACTCGCGCCCGGTTCGACCGCCGCGCCATCCGCGCCGCGGTGGGTGCGTCACTCCGTCTGCTTCGCCTCCAGTTCCGCGATCGCCGCGGAGATCTCGTCTGCCGTCTTCGCATCGCCCGCGCGCCGCGCGACATCGAGCCCGTCGCGGTAGCGCGCGAGGGCGTCCTCGGTGCGCCCCAACGCCGCGAGGTTGGCTCCGGCGTGAAAGTACGCCGGCAGGTAGTCCGGGAACGCGGCGCGAAGGCGATCGAACACCTCCTGCGCCTCGTCGTAGCGCTGCGCGTTGCGCAGCTCCATCGCCAACCCGTACAGAGGAAACGGGTCGTCCGGACGCTGCGCGGCGAACGCGCGCAAGGTGTCGATTCGGTCCATGCGGCGCAAAATCCTACGGGCCGCGGCGGCGGCGCGCAAGGGGCCGACAGCCTCCTGTGCTACAACTGGTAAACACGTGCCGCGGCCGTTTCACACCTTCGTCGGCGTCGACCTGGGCGGCGCCCGCGGGAAATCGACGGCGATCGCGCGCCTGGCCGGGGGGGACGACGGGCGCGCGGTCGTGCAGGAGGTCCTGCCGCGCGCGCCGGGTGGCCGGCCATGGCACGACGACGCGCTTGTCACCTACGTGGCGGCGCTCGGCGCGGGCACCGCGGTCGCGATCGACGCGCCGCTCACCCTGCCCGCGTGCATTCGCTGCGTCGAGGCCACCTGCCCGGGGCAGGCGGCCTGCGCGGATCCGGCGGTCGTGTGGCTCAACACGATCGGAGCGGAGCTCGCCGCCGCCGACGCGGACCGCGATCGGATCGCCGCCGCGATCACGGGCAGCGTCGCCCCCGCCCCCGCAGTCCGCCCGCGGCGCCGGCCCCTGCTGTCGCCGTACACGCACCGCCCGGCGGCGGTCCACCTGCGCCACGCCCGCGGCATCCGCACCCGCGAGACCCTCGGCCAGGGCACAGGGCCGATCACGGCGCGGGCGGCACACGTGCGGCGAGCCCTCGCCCGCCACGGCTTCGCGCTGAACGACAACCTCATCGAGGTGTCGCCCCCGGCGACCGTGCACGCGCTATTCGGGCCGAGGCGAGCCCGCGGCTACAAGCGCGACGCCGACCCGTGGGAGACGCGCGCCGAGATCGTCGAACAGCTCCGCGACCTGCAGTTTGCGCCGACCAGCGGGTTCTCGCGCGAGCAGGTGCTGCGCAACGACCATTGCTTCGACGCCGTGCTGTCGGCCTACACCGCGTTCCTGTGGGCGCGGGACGACTGGCAACTGCCGGCCGAGTCGCGCGAGCTGTTCGCGCGCGACGGGTGGATCTGGACCCCGGAACCGGCCCGGCGCGCGTAGCCGTTGTCGCGGTGCGCCGGCGCCGGCCGGCGAGGCGTCCGGGTCCGGCCGGCAGCGGCGGACGATGTCGTGCGTCGACCGCGACCAGTCGCCGAGCGCGCGGTCGCGCCGCTCGAGCGCCCGCATGCGGATCGCCGCGTCGCCGAGGTCGTAGCCGGTCGCGAGCTGCTCGGAGGCGGACGCGATCTGGTCGACGGAGGCCACGAGATCCGCATGGGCAGCGCGCAGCCGAGGATCGTCGCTGGTGATGTCGCGCAACGCCGGCAGCTCGTCCGCGAGGAACGAGGCGAGCCCGCGAGCGGCGGCGGCGCGCGCCGCGTCGTCGGTCGCGGCGGCGGTGCGCTCGACGTACACGTCCAGCGCGGCGCCGAGCCGGTCGATGAACCCGGCCATCCGGACGTTGTAGTGGCGGCACGCCCGGCGCACCGGATCCTCGCGGGCCGCGACGGGCTCCGCTCGCGGCGGCGCGCCGCCGCACGCCGCGGCGATGGCGCACAGGGCCGCCGCGAGCCACCGGCCACCGCATGCCGGTCGTCCGGGCCGCCCTGCCGGTCGCCGGTCTGCGCGCTCGCTGCCGCGCAACGGAGTCCTATCGCTTGGCGCTGCGAAGCACCTCGACGTTGCCCCCGTCATCGGTGTCCGCGCGATGCGTGCCGGTGAGCGCCCGCGTGCCCCGCTGTTTGAGGAACTCGAGAAACGCGATCGCGCTCGGCAGCTCGATCGCGGCGAGCGCATCGATGAGTTCTTTCGCCTCGCGCCGCAACGCTTCCCCCGGCGGCTCGGCGGCGACCGGGTGCTCGGCGGGGGCCACTTGCGGCAGCTCCGGCGGGGGCTTCGCCGGGCCCCACGGCGGCGGGTTGCTCGGCGCGATGTTCTGACTCGACAGCCACGTGTGCATGTGCCAGTGCAGCAGGTCCGAACGGTACGAGAACCACCGCTCTCGCTCGGCCGGATAGGCGGCCAGCACGTCTTTGAAGCGGCGAAACGCCCCCTTGCCATCGATCGCGATGCGCAGGCGCTGGCGCAGCCCATCGTCGGCCACGGACGCGACGAACCGCTCCATCCATCGGTATTGTTCCCGCGACGACGCCGGATCGATGCGCCGGTACTTGTCGATGTGCTCGGCCACGCGCCGCTTGAGCACGGGCGCCTCGGGTTCGCCGCCGACGATCGTCACGACGTCCCCGGTCTCGAGATCGAGAAAGCTCTCGGTGTCAGGCGCGTTGCGTTCGACCGCGGCCTCGAGGTCCTCCCAGCGGATGTTGAGTTCGATCGGCATGCAGGACGCGGCCCAGTCGCCGCGCCCCTTTACCGTAGTCCGACCGCGTCGACTGCGCAAGGACACACTCGACGGCTACGGCGCGCCGAGCAGCTGGCGGTATGCGGCGCTTACCTCGGCGAACTTGCGCGCCAACCGCGCGCGTCGCTCGTCGGAGGCCGACGGGTGCAGGTCCGGGTGCAGCGCGCGCGCGAGCCGCCGATACGCGCGCTTGACCGCCTCGCGATCCGCCGCGCCGTCGACGCCGAGGACGCGCCGGGCGCGCGCGCTCGGGTCCGCCTCCCGCGCGCGCGGCGCGCCGACGCCGTGCACCTCCACGGCCCCGACCGCGTGCAAAAAGTGCAGGAACGTGAGCAAGCGAAACCGCGGCGTGCGCGCGAGCGGCCAGATCTGGTCGAGCCGTCGCGGCGCGCGCATCGCGTCCAGCACCCGCCGATCCGTGTCGTCGCACAGGGCCGGCGGCGGTGCCAGGTCCGGCCTCAGCGCCAGCCGCACGCCGGCCAGTTCGCGCACCAGTCGTTGCGCGCGGGCCGAATCGACTTGCGCCTCGAGGTGGGCGCGCGACCACGCCGCGAGCGACACTTGCCGGTCGACGGCGCCGGGCGGATAGGCCGCGGTGCCGCCGTCGAAGCTCCACCGGGCGCGGTCGAACGCCGCGGCGCGCGCGAGCCGGCGGGCCGCATCCGGGCCCGGCGCGGCGGCGTCGGCCGCCATGACGTAGCCGCGGCGCAGAACGAACCGCTCGGCCGCGCCCCGCTGTGGCGTCACCGTGAGCACGCCGGTGGCCGCCGACCGGCCGAGCCGATACGCGAGGCGCGCGAACTCGCCGCGGACGAGCGTCTCCGTCACGCGTCGATCTAGCCGGCGGCCCAGCAGCCGGGGCAAGTTTTCGGCGGCGGCGCCTACAAGATGCCCGCTTCGCGGCGCTCGCGGATGAAGTCCTCGACGACGGACTTGACGTCCTCGAGGAACCGCACGCGGCCCGCCGCGATCTCGCGGAGCGCGGTCACCGCCGGCTTGTTGTCGCACTCCACCAACGGCGTCGCTCCCTTGGCGAGCTGGCGAGCGCGTTCGGCGGCCAGGATGACCAGCGCAAACCGATTGTTTTGCTTCTCGAGGCAGTCTTCGACCGTAACGCGTGCCACGCGGTGCTCCTTGTCGCGGAGCAGGCATTCTAGTCGCGCGGCCCCCGCTGTCAAGGACCGGAGCGCCCCCGGGTCACCGCCTGACCCGCCTCGCCGCTGCGAACGTGTTTCCGCCGCGCTCGCTGAGCCATCCTGGCCGGCCGGCGAGCCCCCCGGCGCTCGACAAGCCGCCCGCGGGCGCACCCGACCCGCCCGGTCTGTGGTACCTCGTCGGAAGCCCATGTCCACCGTCTCCGTCGATGTCGCCCTCCCGCCCGGCCGCTGCACGCTGCTGTCGGCCCTGCGCGCCTGCCTCGCCGCCGCCGGCGATCCGCGCGATCTCGCCGACATCGGCGGCCTCACCGGCCTGAGCTGGTACATCAACGTGGACCGGACGGTGTCCCCATCGGGCATCGCGGCGTACCCGTGGGCCCAGGAGCTGCCCGCGATGGCGTCGCGCCTGGGGTACGACCTGGCCGTCGTGTACGCGGACGACGAGGATCCGCGGATCGACCGCGCCCGCGAGCGCGCGGCCCGCACCGCGGCCGAGTCGCTCGACCGCGGCCTGCCGGCCATCCTGTTCGGCGTCCACCTGCCCGAGTTCGGGCTCGTCCGCGGCTACGATCCGGACGCCCGCCGCATGTTCGTGTCGGGGGTGCTCGACGGCCGCGCGCCCGACGCGATCCCGGTCGACCAGCTCGGGCGCGGCGACGTGCCGGTCGTGCTGCTGGCGGCGCTGCAGTCGGGGCGCGCCGACCTCGACCCGGACGTCGCCGGCCGGGCCGCCGTCCGGGCCGCGGTGCGGCGAGCGCGCGGCGTCGGGCCGCGGCTCGGCGGGTTCGACGCGGGACTGCCGGCGTGGGCGCGGTGGCACGACGCGCTCGACCGCGGCGCCATCGATCCCGCGGGGCACGCGTACACGCTGCACGCCGTCGCCGAGCTGCGCGCGACGGCGGCGCCGTTCCTCGACCGGCTCGGCCCGGCGTTCGCGGAGGCCGCCCCTCACTGCCGCCGGACGTGCGATCTGCTGCTTGCGCTGGCGGCCGACACGCCGTGGCCGCTGCCCGAGGGCTACGGGCTGTCGACCACGGCGCGCGTGGCGGCGCGCGACGCGATCGCCGCGGCCGCCGATGCCGAGGCCCGCGCGATCGACGCGATGGAGCGCGGCCTGCGCGAGGGACGGCGGTCGCGCGCGCGCCGCGACGTGCGCGTGCGCGAGGCCGGCCCGGCGGACGTCGGCGCGCTGTTCCGATACGCGGAGGACATTCCGCTCGCCGACGTCGCCGCGGCCGCCGACCGGGTGCGCGCCGCGGTGCGCGATCGGCTCGGCGCCACGCTGCGCGCGGCGATCGCGGAGACGCCGGGCGGCGACGTCGCCGGCGCGCTCGTCGCCAGCGACCTGGCCGACGCGGACGCGCCGCTGGACGCCGCCGGCGCCGGCCGCTACCTGTACGTGTTCTCGGTGTGGGTCGCCCGCGACTGGCGCGACGCCGGCATCGACGAGCGCCTGATCGAGTGGCTCGACGGCGTCGCGCGCGCCGGCGACTACGCGGGCGCGCTCGCGGAGGCGACCCAGCAGGAGGTCTATCTGTACTGGGAGTCGTTTGCGGCCCTCGGCTTCGACGTGGTCGCGCGCTGCGAAGACGCGCTCGCGATGTACCGGCCGGTCGCGGGACCGGCGCCGCGCGTGCGGTTTTCGCCGCCGCCGCCGGCCGACCCGGCCGGGCCGCTGCCCGTGGTCGTCGCCCCGCGCCGCCCGTGCCCGGTGCTCGCCGCGGCGTGCGACAACGTGATCGCGGCCGCGCGGGCCGCCATCGCGGCCGGTGCGGCGATCGACCTGCAGGTGCGCGACGCGCCGCCGAACGAGATCGCCGTGGGCGGCCGGCGCCTGCCGCTCGGCTACCTGCCGCGCGACGGGGCGGAGCAGGCGCTCGCCGCCGCGGCCGCCGCGTGGCGGCGGCGAGCGTAGCCCGGCCGCGGCTCCGCGCGGGCCGAGCGCCGCGAGGAGGGTCGCGTCCGCGCCGGCGCGGTCCCGGCCGCGGCTCCGCGCGGGCCGAGCGCCGCGAGGGGGGTCGCGTCCGCGCCGGCGCGGTCCCGGCCGCGGCTCAGCGCAGGCGGAGCGCCGCGCGCGCCGAGCGCACCGCCGCGGCCAGCGACCGCGCGTCTGGCGCCCGGGCGGGCGACGACGGATCCGGGAACACCGGGAACGACATCGACAGGGTAAAGTCGGTCGCCGGCGGCGTCGCCGTCGGCTGGCCGGCGCGCTGGCGCAGGGTGTCCCAATCGTCGGTGATCCAGCTCGCCGCGAGGTACGCCACCTCGGGGGAATCGAACACCGCATCGGCGCTTGGCGCGTAGGCGGCGAGCGCCGCCGGCATCTCCGGGAGCTGAACCGGGCCGACCTCCGCCGGGTTCGTCACCAGCAGCCAGTGGTGCTCCTCGCCGGCTTGCGACCAGCTCAGGTTGACCTGCGTGAAGTCGGTGGCGCCCGGAGTCCCCGAGGCGGTCCACCCGATGACCGGGCGCGCCGGATCGGTCGTGTCGAACGTGCCCGACGTCGCCGGCCGCGCGTACTGGGCGAAGTCCGCCGTGATCGAGTCCGGCACGCCGGCCACGTCCGCGATACCGATCACGCCGCCGGTGAACCCCTCGGCGGGCGAGCCGAAGATGGCCCCCGTCTGCGCGCGGGTCGACGCGGGCGCCACGGCCGGCACCCTCAGCTGGTAGGCCGCCGTCCCGCCGAAGAAAACCTGATTGTCGAGGGGGTCGAACTCGATTCCGTCGAGCGTGAACGCGCCGTCGCCGACGACGGCGAACGCCCCGGCCGGCGCGTTGACGACGTCGACCGACACGGACGCAAACGCCGTGCTCCAGTCGGGCAGGGTCACGTCCGTCGTCGATACCGGCTGATTCTTGACCAGGCTATATGCGACGATCGCGTCCGGGTTGGCGCCGCTGGTCCCCGGCTGCACGGCCTGGGCGAACGCGTGATACTGCGTGCCGCCGGCCAGGCCGCACGCGCTCGAGATGTCCAGATCGGTCGGCGCGCTCGGGTTGTCCGTCTCGGCCGTGTTGCAGCCGTCCGTGACGTGGTACGACAGGCCCGCCGCCGGCGGGGCCGGCCACGTGAAACTCACGGTGCCCAGCACCGACTGGGGCGTGTCGTCGCCGAAGCCGTCGATCACGATGGCGTCGCCGGGCTGCACGTCGCCGAGCGTAAACAGGTTCATCCGTGTCGGTCCGACGCCGCCGGCCTCCATGACCGCGACCGTCACCATCGAGCCGCCGGCGAGCGTCTCGGACGCGGTGCCCGCCGCGTCCGTCTGCTTGTGGCTCACGGCCGTGCCGTCGGGAGCCGAGAACAGTACGTCGACGCCCGCGACCGGAGCGCCGGCGCCGTCGCGAATGACGACGGTGACGAGGCCCGGCGGCGCGGCGTCCGGCGCGGCCGCATCCGGCACAGCCGCGTCGGGCGCGGCCGCGTCGGGCGCGGCGGCATCCGGCGCCGGCGCGGCGTCGGTCCCGCTCGCCGCGTCGGTCCCGCCCGCCGCATCCGCGTGCACGGCGGCGTCCGCGGAGCCTTCGTCGTCGCCGCCGCAGGCCGCGGCGACCACGGCGCACACAGTCAGCCCGAGCACATCGCGAATCCAACGAAGCTGCATGATTCCCCTCCCTGCCGCCATCCTAGCGATTGTCGGGCCGCGACGCCACCGGCGCCGTCGATCGCGGGCGCGACGGGCGCACGCCGTCACGCCAACGCGACGGCGAACTTGAGGTAGTTGGCCTCGGGAAACGCCGGCCGCCGCGGGAAATCGGCCGGCAGATCCTGGCGCTCGACGATGCGCAGCGGGCGGCCCGCCGCGTGCGCTCCCTGGCCGAGCGCCGTCTCGAAATCGCTCGGCAGCAGCTTGCGCGTCGCCGACGCCGCGACGAGCACCCCGCCGGGGGCGAGCACCGCCAGGGCCGCGGTCACCAGCTCCGCGTAGTCGCGCACGGCCGAGAACGGCCGCCCCTTGCCGCCGGTGCCGAACGCGGGCGGGTCGAGCACGACCAGATCGAACTGGCGGCCGCGGTCGGCCATGCGCGCCAGCACCTTGAACACGTCGCCGGCGATGTGCTCCGGCGCCTCCGGGTCGAACCCGTTGACCTCGAAGTTGCGCCGCGCGCGCGCGTGGGCCTTGGCCGACACGTCCACCGCGACCACCTCGGTGGCGCCACCATGTTGCGCATACACCGAAATCGCGCCCGTGTAGCTGAACAGATTGAGCACGCGGCGCCCGCGCGCCCAGCGCGCCACCGCCTCGCGACCCAGGCGCAGGTCGGGAAACAACCCGGTCGACAGGGGCGCCGTCACGTCGACGACGAACCGCAGGTCGTTTTCGCGCACGGTCACCTCGACCGGAGCCGCCGCGCCGCGAACCAACTCGGACGGCCCGCGCGGCGCCTCGCCGCCGAGCGAACGAAACCGCCGCTGCTCGTAGATGCCTCGCGGCGCCAGCTCGCGCTCGAGCGCGTCGTACACGGGCTCGCGCCAGCGCAGCGCCGCCTCGGAGAACAGGTAGGCGACCAGGTAGTCGCCGTAGCGCTCCACCACCATCCCCGGGAGGTCGTCGCTGTCGTCGTTGACGAGGCGCAGCGCGTCGACCCGCGCGAAGTCGAAGCAGCGCCGCCGCAGGTCGACGGCCGCCTGGACGCGGCGGGCGAACAGGTCCGGGCCGATGCGCTCGTCCCGGCTGCGGGTGACGACGCGGACGGCGATGGGGCCGTCGCCGTCGGCGATCCCGCGGCCGACGAACTCGCCGTCCCAGTCCACCAGGTCGACCGGGTCGCCGGGGCGTCCCTTCGGCGTCCGGCCGATCGCCTCGCGGAACACCCACGGGTGGCCGGCGCGAATCCGGCGGGCGACGTCGTGGTGCAGCCGAATGGTCCCCTTGCGGACGACGGGACCGGAGGGTCTGCGGGTGCGCGGAGTGCGAGCCATGCGCGCGGATACTGGCAGAAGTCGGCGCCGGCGGTCCACTGCTGGCCGGCCAGCTCGGGGACCCGTACCCCGGTGGCCGGCGCGTCCCTCGGCGGCCAGCCCGCCCCCGTGCCATTTTGTCCTCGACCAGGCACAAAAATCGAGTAGGATGGCCCACCAAATTTTTCACGTTTTGGGATGGGCACACGCATGCAAGGCAGTTCGATCCACCGCAACCACAAAAAAAAGAAGGCGCTCCAGCTGATCCGCTTCGGCGAATTTTTGCGCGAGCGCAACGCGATCAGCGACGAGCAGCTGCTGTGCGCGCTCGCGGACCACTGGTCCAACGGCGGCCGCATCGGCGCGGCGATCGCGCGGCTCGGCTTGCTCGACGAGGAGGAGATCGAGCGCCACGCGGCCGCGTACCATCAGCTCGACGTGGTGGAGGTCGGCGGGCGACCGCGCGCGTAAGGGGTCTCGGGAGCCCGGCCGATCCCGCGGAGAGCCGGCGATCCGGGGCCACGAGGGCGGTTCATTGGAGGTACTATGATGCTCGTGCAGAGGGAAGACGGCGGAAACGGCAGCACCCCCGCCAACGGCAGGCGCCGGCGGCCGTCGGCGCTCACCCAGGTCGCCAGCGAACTCGGGAACCGCGCCGACGTCGAGGCGTCGCTCGAGGCGTTCATCTCGCGCGCGAACGAGACGCTGCTCGACGAGGATGGATGGAACCTCGGCGGCGCCCGAGAGAAGGCGGAGGCCGAGCGCCGGGCGCGCGAGGAGGCCGAGGCCGCCGCGGCGCGCGCCAAAGAGGAAGCCGAGGCCGCCGCCGCGGCGCGCGCCAAAGAGGAGGCCGAGCGCGCCAGGCAGGAGGCCGAGCGCGCCAAGGCCGAAGCGGCGCGCGCCAAGCAGGAGGCCGAGCGCGCCGCCGCCGAGGCGAAGGCGGAGGCCGAACGGATTGCGGCCGCGGCGCGGGCCGAGGCCGAGCGCGCCGCCGCCGCCGCGAAGGAGGCCGCCGAGCGGGCGACCGCCGGCGCCGAAGCGAACGCCGCGCAGGACCGGACGGCGAGCGCGCCGGTCGCCGCCGTGGCGCCCGCGGCGTCGGCGCCGGCCGTCGTGGTCCAGCGGACACCGATGTGGATGATGGCGGCCATGTTCGCGGGCGGCATTGCCGTCACCGCGCTCGTCGTCAAGCTCATGTTGCCGAGCGGGCCGGCGCCGTCGACCGCGGCCGCGACGTCCCCGCAGCCCGCGGCGCAGCCGAGCGCGCCTGCCGCCGCCTCGGCGCAGCCGGGTGCCGCGGCCTCGGGTGCCGCGCAGCCGGCCGCGGTCCAGCCGGCTCCGGTCCAGCCGGCGGCGGCGCAGCCACCGGCAGCGCCGACGGTCGCCGCGCAGCCGACCACCGCCAGCCCGACCCCGCCGCCCACCGAACCGATTGCGACGCCGCTGCCGGTAGCCGCTGCGCCCGCCCCGACGGTCGAACCGCTGCCGGTGGCCGAGCCCTTGCGCGAGGCCGACCGCGACACGCCCACCGCGGGCATCGCCGATCCCTTTGGCGGCAGTGCGGCGGACCGCGCGACGCGCCGCAAGCCGGCCGCGCCCAAGGCGACCAAGCGCCGCCGGGCGGTCAAGAAGCCGAAGCCGGCGAAGAAAAAGACGGGTATCGTCGACCCGTTCGGCGGCTGACGCGCCGTTGCGCATCGGCGCGCCCGCTACCGTCGATGTTCGACGAGCATGATCCACGGCACCTTTCCCCGACCGCGCGAGATGAACTGCCGGTCGGCGCGCGGGAAGACGCGGTCGATCGTCTCCTGCGTGAACCGCTGGCGGTGTCCGCCCGGCAGGTCGTGGTGCCACAGCGGTTCCGGTTCCTCGAAGGGTACCGTCATGACCAACGTGTGCGACACAACGCGCCGTAGCTCCGCCAGCGCTTTGTGAAAGTCGATCGGCTCGAGGTGTTCGAGGACCTCCATGCAGCACACCGTGTCGAACGAGGCATCCTCGAATTGGAGATCGAGGATGTCCATCAACTCGAGGCGACCGCGATCCGGCCGAAGTAGCTTTTTGTTCCATCGAATATCGATGCCAACCAGGTCCTCCACGGACCGATCGCGAGCCAGGACGTTGAACATCTGACCGGGACCGACCCCCACGTCGAGCACACGCGGCCCCCGGATATGCGCGAGCGCCGCGACACACCGATTCCAGTCGTATTCGGTGAAGACGCCGCTCTCCTTCACGGGATAATGCGCGTCGTACAGCGCGCGCACCTCCGCAACAATGCGAGCCGTCGCGTCCGACCCCGTCGTGGAGGACCTCCCCGCAAGCGCGGCCTGCCGTTCTGCCATCAGATCATGACCTCCGCCGTGTCGAGTCCCGAGCGCACAACGCGGCACTTCGACAAGAACTCCTTCTCTGAAATCCGCCAGGTATGTTGCTGCACATCACCATGGCGGACGTGGATGAAATTGTACGGGTCGGCCGAGTACACACGCAGACCTGCTTGTCGGCATGCCCTGAGGAACAGGGTGTCCGTTCCCTGCCGTACCGGGGTGAACCGGAACTGGTCGAATACATCCCGCCGAACGACCAGCGTCGCCCCGTGAACGAAATCGACGTGGCGATGACTATTGCCAGGAAACCGCATCGCCATGCAGTCGGAGTTCTCTAAGTACGCAAAAAATGACCGCTTGCCGAGCACAGGGGCATCGGTGTACGAGCGCGCCAACAGCAAGTCCGACAGGAAATGCGGACCGTAGAGATCGTCGTCATCGAACTTCGCAATCCATTCGCCGGATGCGTGGTCCACACCGAAATTGAGGCACTCAGCTAGCGTGAGTTCCTCTGGAAGCTCGTGGATCTGAACGTTGGGCAGCGTCGCAAACCGCTTTTCCACCGCCTGCCGGTCGAACCCTCGATGGTTCAGCAACACGATGACTTCGATCGGCCGGTGGATTTGACGGCGTATGTTGGCGACCAGATTGTCCAAGCGATCCGGTCGTTGCGTGGGCGCGAGGATCGTGACGAGCGGCGCCTCGCTGGCGTCGTCGGCGATGCCCACCTGGCGCAAGATCTCGCGCAAGCGGTCGCCGTAGGTATGGTGCGTCAGGACGTCGCGGTAGCCGGCGTGGGCCATCCGCGCCCGGTAGCCGTCGTCAGCCAGCAGTCGGCCGATCTCGCGTTCCGCCTCCTCCGACGACGACACCGTCCGCACGAGCGTCCCGAGCAGGTTGCGAATCCCATCCGACTCGCTCGTCACGACAGGAGTTCCGCAAGCCAACAGTTCGAACACGCGCCGCGAGCACATGGTTGGCGATCGCTTGACCGAGTTGACGTTCAGGAACACCTTGTAGCCGCGGTAGGCCGACAGCATCCGGTCGTAGTCGAGGCTGCCCCGGACAGCCCGCCGATACGGCTCGGGGAACGCGAACTTTTCCGCATCCGCCGTCCCGTGGTAGCGGTCGAAAATATCGAGACCGTGAGCCAGCGCAGGGCCGAGCAGCATCTCACTGTCGGCGACGCGCTCCGGATACTTGTCCGCGCGCCACGAGCCGGCGAAGCACACGCTGCCGGCTCGGTCGACGCCGTCCTGGCACGGGTTGTGGATGGCCGGCTGAGCCGCGAATGGGAGCGCGAAGACTCGCTCGTGCCCGAGCAGGGCACGGTAACGCGGAATGCAGTCCGCGTCGGTGGTGAAGACGTAGTCAAAGTCGGCGGCCACATCCTTGAACGTGTCGAAGTTGGCGGGATCCTCCTTGTTCCAAAACACCCGAGGAATCCCCTGTTGTTTGCACCAAGCCAACACGTCGCGAAGCGGATTGTCCGGCCTGTCCGCGTAGTTCGTCATCAAGTACTTCCACTCGCCGCCGTTGCCGCGCCACGCCGATTCACACAGCAGCAGGGCCGGACGTTCGCGCATCAGTTGGTCGCGCCAGCCGGCGCGCGTGAGCGGCACGAGCCGAGCTTCGTACTGAAAACAATGCTCGGAGAACGTGTCCAAAATCGTGGCGATGGGGATCCCCCGCGTCCCGGGCTGAATCACCGGCCGATAGGGGCGAAACTGCGGTGCACGATCCGGCCGCGGCCGCACGGGGCGCGTGACCGGCTGATCCAGAACCGCGCGACGAATCCGCGCATAGGATTTTCGCAACGCGGTGCTCGGATCTTCGACGATGCGCCTGCTCTTCGTCTCGCGGCGAACCGAGTCGACGAGCGCCGACAGCCCCCGTCGAAGCGGGCCGCCCGCGTAGCGGGGACCGGCGATCGCCGCGCCGACCGCACCGGATTTTGCGGCGGCTGTCGCCCCCTTCGCCTGCGGCGTCGTCGCCGCAGCCGCTTGCGCTGCGGTCGCCTTTCGCAGCCGCGCCTCGAGCGACTTGCGCGTTCGAGTGAGTTCGTCGATCTGCTTGCGCGCCGCCCGAAGTTGATTGTCGAGCGCGTCGGCGCGCTCCGCGAGCGCGTCGGCGCGCTCCGCGAGCGCGTCGGCACGCTCCGCGAGGGTCTCGGCGCGCTCCGCGTGCCGCTCGACAGCGGCGGCCGCCTCCTTCAACTGCTCGGACAGAGTTCGGATGCGCCGCGCCCGGTCGCCGAGCGTTTCGTACGCGCGCCACTCCTTCGTAAGAAACGCGCGCTCCGACAGCGCGAGCAGTTCGGCCGGCGACAGCGGATCCGGACGCGCGCCCTGGGCTCCGGCCGGCGCCGCGGCGCCGCCAGCCGTGCAGCGGATGTAGCCATCGACGACATCGAGCTCGTGCGGAACACACAGCCCCTCGATGACCGCACTGAGGTCGGACAGGTAAAGGGTCGACTTGTGGTCGTCGTGAACGTGCAACCCGAACGGCGTGGTAATGACGACGAGCCCCTCGTCGGTTAGCAGCGCACACGCGCGCTGCAGCAACCGGCGCGGCTGCGTCTGGTGTTCGAGGATCTCGCCGAGCAGGACTGTGTCGAACCGGTCCTCCCCGAGGTCGACCGAATAGATGTCGGCGCAAAGGAACCGCACGCGTTCGCGTACGGCAACCGGCTCGTCGGCCAACGCCGCGCGCGCGTACTCAATCGCCTCGGCATCGACGTCGACGCCTATGACGTCATACCCCTCGCGTGCCGCCAGAATCGACGCGATTCCCTGGCTGCAGCCGACGTCGAGGACGCGCTGGCCACGAATCCGGCTGCACATCCAATGGATGCGGTCCCGACAGATGCGACTCGCCTCGCGGGACATGATCTCGCCGCGATACAGCTCCGTGACGCGGTCATGATGCGACATGGGGCGCACATCCTGTCAGCATCCACGCGATCGCGCAATCCTCGTGCTTCTGCTGACGTTCGTTCGCCGACCCGCCGCGGCCCGGCGCATTCGCCGCCGCGGCGCTGCGTAGGCCGCTTGCCGCGCCGGCGTCGCGGATGCTGGACGGAGCCGCCGGATTTGGGGTAAGGGATCCGCACGAGGGTGGATCGGCAGCGGCCGCGGGTGCGGCCGGGAGGTTTCTACGTGCAGTGGTACCGAACAATTGTCACGGGCGCGGCCGTCGCTGCGGGGTTGGCCGTGTCGGTCGCGGCGCGCGCGCAGGAGGCTGCGCCGGCGCCGCAAGCGGACGACGGCGCGCCCGCCAAACGCTCGCCGGCGGCGCCGTCGGCGGCCGACATCGAACAGGCCAAGGCGCACTTCGCGCGCGGCGCCGAACTCGTCAAGCAAGGCAAGCACGCGGAGGCGGCCGCCGAGTTCAAGGAGTCCTATCGGCTGTCGCGCAACCCGCTGCTGCTATACAACATCGGCTACGTCTACGACGAGCTGGGCGACAAGGAACTGGCCCTGTTTTACTTCCGCAAGTTCTTGCACGACGCGCCCGGAGACAGCGACAACCACGCCTATGCGCGCGACCGCGTCGCCGCGCTCGAACGCGAACTCGAAGCGGGCGAGCCGCAGCCGGCGGGCACGACGACGCCGACCGGCTCCGCCCCGCCGGCCCCGACTGCGCCGTCCGGTTCCTCGGACGAACCCGCCAGCGAGACGGCCCCCGGCGCGAACGCGCCGGCCGTGCGCGAGTTCATGCACCAGGTCGTCGACGAGGCGCCGCCGGGCATGCCCCTGGACCTCACCGCATTCGTCCCGCCGAATTCGGACTGGCAGGTGGTGCTGTACTACCGCGGACAGGGCGCCAGCCGGTTTACGGCCGTCGTGATGAAGCGGCGCTACAACGAGCTGGTCGGCCGCATTCCCGCTTCCGTCATGCGGGGCACCAGCGTCCAGTACTACATCGAGGTCAAGGATCGGTCGGGCGCGATCGTCGCCCGCGCCGGCCGGTCGACGAGCCCGAACGTCGTGTTCATCGACAAGGCGGCGCCGCCTCGCTACTACCCCGACCTCGGCGGTCCCCCCGCGCCCACTCCCACCGCCGCTGCCGCCGACGGCGCGAAGCCCGCGCGCGACGGGTACTTCGACGTCGGCTCGGCGCGGTTCTCTCGCCTGAAGTGGGCGGCGACCGGAGCGGCGGGCGGCCTGCTCGCCGCGGCGCTCGCGTCCTACTTCGTCGCGGCCGACGCCGCGTCCACCCTCGAGGCCGAAGCGTTCAAGTCGAACCGGTCGACCACGTGCAGCGACGGCGGCTCCAGGCCGTGCATCGAATTTTCCGACTTCCAACGCGACACGCAGCGGCACGGCCAGCGCTACCAGACCGTCTACCGCGTGACGCTGACCGCCGGCGTCATATCGGCGGGGCTGGCCAGCTATCTGTGGTACCGCGAGATCCGCACGCGCCCCGCCGAGCAGACGCCCGCCGCGGTCACCGTCGTCCCCGTCGTCGGCCCGGACGTGGTCGGCGGCACCGCCTCGATCGAGTTCTGATCATGTCCACCTGCACGACCCTCGCGACGATTGCCCTCGCGTGCGTTTGCACCGCGTGCAGCCCCTACGATCCGGAACTCGGCGACACGCCGTTTCGCTGCAGTGCCGACGAGCCCCGGTGTCCCGACGACTACGTGTGCGTCCCGAGCGGCAGCTCGCCGACGGGCGTGTGCGTACGGAGCGGCAGCGGATTGGTTCCGGATGCCGGGCCCGACGGAAGCACGGCCGGCTGCAACGACGACTCGTCGCTCGAACCCAACGACGACCTCAATCAGGCCTACCCGACCCAGATCCCGGGCAACGGCTCGGCGATCGCGTTTGCCTCGCTGGCGATCTGCCCGGCGGGCGACGTCGACCTGTTCTGGCTGTCGGTCGACCAGAACGGCAAGAACATCTTCGCCGAGGTCCGCGACACGGACCGCGCCCGCGGCGAGCTGGCGCTCGACCTGCTCAACGAGCAGGGCACGTCCGTGAGCACGGGCACCTACGAGGACAACGCCACGCTCAACGTGCGTCTGGCCAACGCGCCCCAGGGAACCTACTACGTGCGCGTGCGCGGCGCGGACCCAACCGTCGTCAACAACTACGGCGGGCTGTACATCGAGACGACCGGACCGTAGGTAGCCGCCCTACGCGGCGCTGAATGCGTCGAGCAGGTCGAAGCGGAGCTTCCACCGCTCGTACTCGCCGCGAAGCTCCGGCATCGACTCCTGCTCGTTGTCCGCCACCTGGCGCAGCCGCTCCAGGATTGCCGCGACGTCCTCCCTGCGTTGGGACATTAGCCGGTCGCGCAGCTGTTGGCGAATGCGGGCGAGCTCTCTGGCTTCTGTGTACCCCATGCGAATGACCCCCTATGTTCCACGGTGGGCCGCCCGCACGGGCGGGGCAAGTTTTCGGCGGGACGCCGGCGTAGCTACGCGTAGCGGCGGTCGATTTCGGCCCGCAGCACCGAGTGGCGGCGATACAGCGCGAGCGTCGCCTCCGCGTGCCCGGTGCAGTACCCGTTCCCGATCATGAGATCGACGTCGCGCGACAGGCCCTCGGCGCCCAGCGCCGCGCGCGCAAACCGCGTGGCCATGCTGAAGAAGTACACGCACCCCCGCTCGCGCGCGAGCAGGATCGCCGCCGGCTCGGCGCCATCCGCGTTGACGCAGCTCACGACGAGGTCGAACTCGGCCGGCCCCACGGTCGCAACGGCGTCAGCCGTCGCGAGCGGGTCGGATGCATCGGCAACCACAACCGCGTCGAACGCGCCGACCGAGCGCGCGGCATCGGCCGCAGCCTCGATGGCTTCGATCCCGACGACGCGGCCCGCCGGCCCGACCACCTCGCGCGCCGCCACGCCGCACAGCAGGCCGCTCTTACCGCCGGCGCCGAGGATGCAGACCGCGCCGCCGGCGCGCGCCAGCCGCGCGACCTGCGGGGCAGCGCCGGCCACGTCGAACAGCGCCAGCGCAACTCGCTCGGGGATGTCGGCCGGCATTCGCGCGAGGGCGCCGGTCGGGAACAACACGGCCGTTCCGCGCACGTCGACCTGGTGCACGTCGTGTCTGACCGATTCGATCGCAACCAGGTGCAGCGGCGTCAGCGTGAGGGACACGAGCGTCGCCACGCGGTCGCCGGGCGCGACGCCAAAACGCTCGCCGAGTTCGCAGCCGGTCGACTGGACGCGGCCGAGCAACATGCCCCCCGAGCCGGTGACCGGGTTGTGCAGTTTGCCGCGACGCGCCACGATGTCGCGAATCTGCGCGGCGACATCCCCCGCGGCCGCGAGCTGGCGAAACGACGCGCTGTCGACGTTGAGCGTCTCGACGTCGATCAACATCTCGCCCTCCGAGCGGCGCTCGGGGGTTGCGTCAAGGATGTCCGCCACCTGCGGCAACGCGCCCCGCGGCGCGACGACGCGGTGGGCACCGACCCGTTCGTGTAGGGAAAGCTCCGCCATGTGTCGGCCCCCAGGTACCATTGACCGCGCGGAGCTGGCAAGCTAACCTCTTGAAAACCGTTTATTCAGGGGGAGATACGCATGAGCCGTCTAGGCGAGCTCCTCGTCCGCGAAAAGATGATCTCCTTGCAGCAACTGCAGGAGGCCCAGGACGAGGCGCGACGAACCGGGAAACGCCTCGGCGTCGCGCTGAGCAAGCTCGGGTACGTCGCCGACCAGGACCTCACCAACTTCCTGGCGCAGCAATACAGCCTCCCGTCGATCAACCTGCAGGACTTCGAGATCGACCCGGACGTGCTGGCCCTGGTGCCCAAGGAAGTCGCGACCAAGCACATGGTCATCCCGGTCAACCGCGCCGGCTCGACCCTGATCGTCGCGATGGCGGACCCGTCGAACATCTACGCGATCGACGAGCTCAAGTTCCTCACCCAGTACAACATCGAGCCGGTCGTCGCGAGCGAGAGCGCGATCGAAGAAGCGATCCTTCGATATTACGAAAAGGGCCCCGACCTCGACGCCCTGATCGACGACTTCGACGAGGACATCGACTTCGAGGCCGACGGCGACGAATCGCTCAACGTCGTCGACCTGGAAAACCAGGCCGGCGAGGCGCCCGTCGTCAAGCTCTGCAACGCGATCCTCCTGTCGGCGATCAAGAAGAAGGCGTCCGACATCCACATCGAGCCGTACGAAAAGTCGCTGCGGATCCGCTACCGGATCGACGGCGTACTGCACGAAGAGATGCGGCCGCCGCTGCGGCTGAAGAACGCGATCACGAGCCGTATCAAGATCATGGCGAGCCTCGACATCGCCGAGCGCCGCCTGCCGCAGGACGGCCGCATCAAGCTCAAGATCGGCAAGGACCGGGAGATGGACTTCCGCGTGTCCGTCCTGCCGACGCTGTTCGGCGAGAAGGTCGTATTGCGCTTGCTGGACAAGTCGAACCTGCAGCTCGACATGACCAAGCTCGGGTTCGAACCGAAGCCGCTCGACGACTTTCTTCACGCCATCCGCAAGCCCTATGGCATGGTGCTCGTGACCGGACCGACCGGGTCGGGCAAGACGACGACGCTGTACTCGGCTCTGTCCGAGCTCAACAAGGTCACGACCAACATCAGCACCGCCGAGGACCCGGTCGAGTTCAACCTGCCCGGCATCAACCAGGTGCAGATGCACGAAGACATCGGGTTGAACTTCGCCACGGCGCTGCGGTCGTTTCTCCGCCAGGACCCCGACATCATCATGGTCGGCGAGATCCGCGACTTCGAGACCGCGGAGATCGCAGTCAAGGCCGCGCTTACCGGCCACTTGGTGCTGTCGACCCTGCACACGAACGACGCGCCGTCGACCGTGTCCCGTCTGCTCAACATGGGCGTCGAACCGTTCTTGGTGTGCGCATCGGTCAACGCGGTCGTCGCTCAGCGCCTCGCGCGCCGCATCTGCCCGGAGTGCATCGAGGAAGACGAAAAGAATCCGGAGCTGCTCGCGCGCATGGGGATGACGGCGGAGCAGATCAACCGCGCCCGCATCATGAAGGGGGCCGGGTGCAGCAACTGCAGCAATACCGGCTACAAGGGTCGCGTCGCGCTCTACGAGGTCATGCCGTTTACCGATGAACTCAAAGACCTCGTGCTGCAGGGCGCGTCGGCCGCGGAGCTGAAAGCCGAGATGATCCAGCAGGGCGTCGCCACGCTGCGCATGGCGGGCATCAACAAGATCCTCGAGGGGATCACGACGCCGGAGGAGGTCATGCGCGTCACGATCGAGGACTGAGATGCCGCCTTCCTTGCACCAGCTGTTGCGCGCGATGATCGACAAGGGCGCGTCGGACCTGCACATTACGACGGGCACGCCGCCGCAGCTGCGCATCGACGGCCAGCTCGTGCCGTTGCGTACCGACGCGCTCACCCCGATCGACACCAAGCAGCTGTGTTACTCGATCCTCACGGACGCGCAGAAGATGCGGTTCGAGGAGGACCAGGAACTCGACCTGTCGTTCGGCGTCAAGAACCTCGCGCGATTTCGCGCCAACTTGTTCATGCAGCGCGGCGCCGTCGCAGGTGCCTTCCGCATCGTACCGTTCAAGATCGTCCCGCTGCGCGAGCTGGGACTGCCGCCCGTCGTCGAAGAACTGTGCGAAAAGCCGCGCGGCCTGGTGCTCGTGTGCGGACCGACCGGGTCGGGCAAATCGACGACGCTCGCGTCGATGATCGACCGGATCAACAGCAACCATCGGCACCACATCGTCACG
>RFGE01000141.1 GCA_003696105.1 Deltaproteobacteria bacterium
CCCCGCGCACGCAATCGCCTGCGCGCGCCGCGTCCATCCGCCCGCCCCTCGGCGAACGACGGCGTGTCGCGCCGCGGTTGCACGCGGTCCGCACCCGTGGCGGCGCGAGCGACAAGACGCCGTCAGGAGGCTGTTGCGCACAGCCGCGCCAGCCTCCTAGCGCCACCGCGCGCGGAAACGGCAACGCGCGTCACCGGCGGCGCGGCACTCGATCGCGTCGACCGCGATGTCGCGACCGCCGCTGAGTTCGAGCGACCGCTCCGCCCAACCGTGGACGGCGTCGCAGTGCACCCGGTGAGGCGTCGCGAAGTCCTTGATCTCGAGTTCGGCCTCGTTGCCGGGAAACCGGCGGACGATCAACCGTCCCGAGTCGTAGTGCAGCCCCCACAGGCGGGACGCCCGCTCGAGGATCCACTTGACCGTGCCGACCCGGTAGAACAGGCGATAGATCGTCGTCAGATTGGCATCCGCACCGTGGCGGCCCAGCGTCTTGACCAGCGCGAGGTCGCCGCGCCCGAAGACCCGGTCGATCGCCACGTTCAACTCGATGAACTGGTCGAAGGGATACCACCGGCTCATCACGGCGCCGTCGACGATGACGTCGCGCAGCCCGGGACCGACGGCCCGCGCCAGCCGCTCGACGCCCTCCTCGCCGTGATTCAACCTCACCCACAGGATGCGCGACGCAAACGAGCTCCCCTTGACGCTGGGCATCCTCCCTGGCGTCGATTGTAGACCGAACTGCCCCCGGCGGCACGGTGAGGCCCGGCGTTGACACCAAACGGACCGGCCATTACCGTCGCGGACGCAGTCCCATGTCGAACTCGCACGACCCGTTTCGCAAACTCGAGGAGATGGAGGCGCGCGCCCTCGAAGGCGGCGGCGCGGCGCGCATCGAGCGCCAACACGCGGCCGGAAAGCTCACGGCGCGCGAGCGCATCGGCGCCCTCGTCGACGAGGGCAGCTTCGTCGAACTGGACAAGTTCGTCACCCACCGGTGCGCCGACTTCGGCATGCAGGATCAGAAGATCCTCGGCGACGGCGTCGTGACCGGCTACGGGACGATCGACGGCCGCACGGTGTGCGTGTTCGCCCAGGACTTCACCGTCTTCGGCGGATCGCTGTCCGGCGCGTACGCGGCCAAGATCTGCAAGATCATGGACCTCGCGATGAAGATCGGCGCACCGGTCATCGGGCTCAACGACTCGGGCGGGGCGCGCATCCAGGAAGGGGTCGAGTCGCTCGCCGGCTACGCCGACATTTTCACGCGCAACGTGCTCGCGTCCGGCGTCGTGCCGCAAATCTCGGCGATCATGGGCCCCTGCGCGGGGGGCGCCGTGTATTCGCCGGCGATGACCGACTTCATCTTCATGGTCGACAAGACCTCCTACATGTTCATCACCGGCCCGGACGTGATCAAGACGGTGACGCACGAGGAGGTGTCGAAGGAGCAACTCGGCGGCGCCCACACGCACGCCACCCGGTCGGGCGTCGCGCACTTTCACACGGCAGACGAACTCACATGCCTCGAGTCGGTGCGCGAGTTGTTGTCGTACTTGCCGTCGAACAACATGCAGGACCCGCCGGTGCGCCCGACGCGCGACCGGCCAGACCGGGCCGATCCCGAACTCGACCAGGTCGTACCGCTCGAATCGAACCGGCCGTACGACATGAAAGAGATCATCTCGCGCGTCGTCGACGAGCGGCACTTCTTCGAAGTCCACGCGCAGTTCGCACAGAACATGATCTGCGGGTTCGCGCGCTTCGACGGTCGACCGGTCGGCATCGTCGCCAACCAGCCCGCGCACCTGGCCGGTTGTCTCGACATCGACGCGTCGGTCAAGGCCGCACGCTTCGTGCGGTTTTGCGACTGCTTCAACATTCCGCTGGTGACGTTCGTCGACGTGCCGGGGTTCTTGCCGGGCACCGACCAGGAGTACGGCGGCATCATCAAGCACGGGGCGAAGCTTCTGTACGCGTTCACCGAAGCGACCGTCCCGAAGGTCACGGTGATCACGCGCAAAGCGTACGGCGGTGCGTACGACGTCATGGCGTCCAAGCACATCCGGGCCGACATGAACTTCGCCTATCCGACCGCCGAGATCGCCGTCATGGGCCCGGAAGGGGCGGTCAACATCGTGTTCCGCAGCGAACTCGACCGAATCGCCGATCCGGACGAGCGCGAGCGCGCGCGGCAGCAGTTCATCGCCGAGTACAAGGAGCGGTTCGCCAATCCGTACAAGGCGGCGTCGCTCGGCTACATCGACGAGATTATCCGGCCGCGTGAGACGCGCGCGGCGATCATCCGCGCGCTGCTCACGCTGGCGGACAAGCGCCAGTCCAATCCGCCCAAAAAGCACGGCAACATTCCGTTGTAGCGCCAACGCGGCGAACGGCGCGGCGCATCGGCGCGATCGGCCGGCACAGGTTCCGCGTCCGGCGCGCCGTCCACGTCGGGGCGGGCGCATGCGGTGGCGGTTCGCTCGCGTCGCCGCGCGCCACCTACGGCTCGATCTGGTCGCAGGCGACGAGGTCGGCCTTGGTCGCCGCGCGCAGAGCGCAGTCGAGTCGTTTTTTTGGCAGGCTTTCGACGCAGCGGGCGACGAACTCGGAACGCGACGCGTCGGCAAGCGCGGCGACGCGATCGGGACTGCGCGCCGGCGTCGCGGCGAATTCCAGTTCGACCACCTTGGCGTGCAGCCGCTCGCAGTCGGCCTGCGAGGGCGCGTTGGCGCACGCGGCGAGCGCGGCGGCCGCGACGAGCGACAGGATGTGCACCGAGCGCGTCACGGCGACCGAGCGTACCACGGCCGGCGGCGGCATCGGCCCAGGCGAGCCGGCGGCGCGCGATCCGCGCGGCGAGCGCGGCGGCCCGTGGCGGCCGGCCGCGGGCCCGCCGGCAGGTCACGCGAGCCGCGCGGCGAGCGCGGCGGCCGCGTCGCGGCCGATCGCGACGCTCGCGGTCGCCCCGTGACCACCGAGACCGGCGACCCAAAACAGCCACGGCGCCCGGTCGTCCCAGGCGACGAGCGGGCCGCCGTCGCGCGAGAACGTGCGCAGGCACGCCCACGTGCGAGCGATGCCGTACTCCACCAGCCGCGGCGCCATGCGGGCGAGTTTGTCGGCCAGGACGGACAGCGCGGCCGGCGACGGCACCGGATCGTGCGGTGCGACGACCGTCTCGTCGCAGGCCGACACCAGACACGCGCCGCTTTCGGGCCTCACATAGAACTCGTCGTCGACGTGCCACGCAAACGGCGCATCGGCGGGCACGTCGGCGAGCGGTTCCGTGACGTGCAGGTGGCGCAGGACCGGATCGAACCGCGCGCGGCCGCCGGCGGCCGCGCCGACCGGCTCGGCCCACGCGCCGGCGGCCACGACGAGACACCGCGCGTCGATCGGCCCCTTCGACGTCTCGACGCGCACGCCGTCGCCGGCCGGACGACAGCCGAGGACCTCGCACCCGGTCTCGACCCGCACGCCGCGCGACCGCGCTCCCGCGAGCAGCCCGGCGAGCAGCGCGTGGATGTCGATCACGCCGTCGGTCGGGAACCACACGGCGCCCACCATCGGCGTCGCGTCGAGCAGCGGCCAGCGAGCGCGCACCGCGGCCGGCGGCACGCGTTCGGCGGGCACCCCGAACCGGTGCGCGGTCGCCACCAGCCGCGCCAGCGTGGCTTCGCGCGAGGCGACGAGCAGCGAGCCGCAGCCGGACACCAGCGGCCGGTCCGCGAGATCGGGCGGCGGCCGGCGCAACCAGGTCGCGCCGCGCACCGCGACGGCGGTGAACGCGTCGTGCTCGGTGACCTGGCGCCCGAGCGCGGCGTTGCGCCCGCTGGCGTGGACGCCGCATATCGCCTCGCGCTCGACGACGACGACCTGGAGCCGCGCGGCGCGCGACAGCCAGAACGCGGTCGATGCCCCCGCGAACCCTCCGCCGGCGATGACGACGTCAGCGCGCATCGGCGTCACCGGGTCCTTCCGCCCGATCGCGGTCGCCGCGGCCGGCGCGCGACCCGCCACTCGCCGGCCGGCGCCGAAGTCCAGGTCGCGGCCGTTGGCGGCCGGGCCCCCTGCCGCCGCCCCGAGCCGGCCGGGCGCCCCGCCGGTGCGCGGCGCGTGCCGGCGCCCCGCCGCGCGGGGCTCCCGTGTCGCTCGCGGCAATCACGACCGGTTCCTACCACGGACGCGGCCGCCCTGCCGACCCCCGCCGGGGTCGGCGGACCGCGCGGTGCAGCCGACGGTGAAACCGCACCACTGGGCGCGGGGTGAGCCCGCCGGGGTCAGCGGACCGCGCGGTGCAGCCGACGGTGGGCACAGGCGGGACGCAAGTGCCTTCGCGCGCGCGCCCACTCAAAGGCACGGGACGTGCTATTGACCCCGGCCATGGCTTCGGGGTGGACTCTCGCGACCGTCGCGTGCGCGTGTGGCATCGGCTGTGCGTCCGGCCAGATCGGCGCCGATGCCGCGGGTTCGCGCGCCGACGCCGCCGTGGGCACCCCGGATGCGGTCGCCCCGGGTGCCGACGCCGCCCCCGCGCCGCCGGACGCCGCTGTCGTACCGGCCGATGCCGCCCCCGCGCCGCCGGACGCCGCTGTCGTACCGGCCGATGCCGCCCCCGCGCCGCCGGACGC
>RFGE01000142.1 GCA_003696105.1 Deltaproteobacteria bacterium
CGACACGTGGGAGATTCGCGCGCATACACCGGAGATTCGGCTCGTGCAAGACGTCGCGCGGGACGTGAGCGTGCGCCTCCGCTACCGCTACCATCGGCAGTCGGCCGCCTTCTTCTACCGCGACATCTACGACCGCCTCGAGCGCTATCGCACCGATGACCCCAAACTCGGCGCGTTTTCCACGCACACCGCGGGCGCCGCGATCGAGGCGCCGCTTGCGCGGCTCGGCGCGACCGGCGAACTGGCTGCCGTCCGCGGCCAAGTCGTCGTCGAGTACGTGCGCCAGAACAACCGCTACGGCGATGCGATCGTCGCGCAGGTCGCGTGTACGATTCCGCTGACGTACTGAGCGGCAGGCATAGTCGCCGGCGCCTCCCGGCGCGTGCGGGCGGCGTGGCGAGGTCGTACAATCCGCCGCGATGAACCGATCGATCGTCCTCGCGGCGAGCGCCGCCCTGGCGACGGCCGCGCTCGCCTGCGGCGACGGCGGCGCGTGTGGGCCGGGTGACGCGCCCGCCGACGGCGTGACCGCCGCGATCGACGGCGCGCCGGTCGCCTACGGCAACTTCACCGCATCAGCCAACAACGACTGTACGCCCCCCGGGGCGGCGATCGTCAGCCTCACGGTCGACGCCGTCCAGGTCGCGCCGGCGCCCACCGGCGCATTCGCCCCCCACTTGACGCTGTGCATTCCGCGGCCGGATGCGGTCGGCGACGCCCCGGCGACGCTGGGCCTCGACGACGACGCGGACATCCGGCTCGTCGATCTGAACGCGCAGGTCGACGACTGCGCCGTGGCCCTGGACCGGACGGCGCCGGTCGACGCCACCGCGACGCTGGCCGGCTACTGCGACGACGGCGCCCACCCGGCCGGCTTCGCGATCGCATTGGCCGGCACGGTCGCGGTCACCCGCGACTGCGGCGGCGTCGTCACCGCCGCGACCGCGACGCTCGGCGGCCGAGCAGCGGTCGCCGCGCTGTCGCCGTGATCGCGCGCGCCGCCGCCACCACGGGAGCCAGCGCCTCGCGCGCAAGCGCGCGCAACGTGTCCGACGGCCGGATCGCGGCGGCGAACGCGGGGCCGAACGTGTAGTACGCGGCGACCGCCAACTCGCCGGCCACGTGCGTGCGCAGCGCAACGTCGCGCATGGCGCGCAGGTCGGCGACGTGCGCCTCGAGCGGCGATCCGTACGCCGCAGTCGCGACGAAGCATGCGTCGACCTCGCCCGCCTCCCGGCGCGGCGTCCGCACGTGGAGCACCGCGATCGGCCCGTAGTTGAGGCACTCGTCGAACGCGCGAATCGCGAAATAGTAGTTCGTGTTCGGCACGAGGTTGTCGAAGGTGACCTCCTGCAACGAGCCCGCCTCCTCGGGCGGAATGGGCGCCACGTCGATCATATCCGGATCGTCGAAATCGTCCGGCGTCACCGGGACGCCCGCGCGGTAGCGGATCTCGTAGCCCGCGACGGTCCCGACGTCACCGTCGTTGCCCGGCGCGATGAACTGGGCGGTCACCCGCGTCGGCGCAACGGCGACCGCCTCGAACTGATCGGGCGCCCCGGGGTCGAGCGCGTCGTCGGTCGGCCGCGTCGTCACGCGGAAGCGGAACGCGTCGCCGCCGTCGACCGTGAGCAACAGCCGCGACGCGCCGGAGCCGTCGACGCCCTCGGTGATCGTGCCGTCCGGCGCGCGCAGCCGCCCGTCGATCCCGTCGGGGTCGCCGTAGCCCGCGTAGTCGGCGGTCGACGCCACCTCGGGCGCGCCCGGGCCGATCGAAAACGGCACGCGATAGACGACCGACGGCTGGCCGCGATACGCCAATCCGTACTCCGACCACGGGATGCCGGTGGGCGACGGAAAGTCGTAAAACTCGTTCTGATCGAACTCCTTGGACACCTCGATCCACGCGACATAGTCGCCGTCGACCATCTCGTCCGGCAGCGCGTAGACGATCTTGTGCAGCATCCCGCCGACCGGGGTCGCCCGCGAGACGGCATCGAACGGGTTGAGCGCCGCGAACTGGCGGACGTCGTCGTCGTCGGTCCCCTCGACGTAGCTGTGGTCGGTCCGCGGCGGGTACAGCGAGGTCTCCGTGTCGGAAAACCGCCCCTTGTCGGTGTAGACGATGGACGCGCAGGTCTGGGTGTCCCACGCCGACTCGCCCGGCTTGAGCGGACGGCAGTAGAACGCATCGCGCGACGACTGGGCGAGCGGGTGCGACAGGTTCGTCTCGTCCAGGTTCTGAAAGACGACCTTCGGGAACGTGTAGCCGTGGCGGTGCGCCCACACCGGAAACGTCGTCTCCCGCCGCCCGTAGGGCCACAGCCACGCGCTGTTGAACTCCATCATGCCGGGGCGGTTGCCCAACCCGTAGGTGCCCGTGCGCTGCGTGATGAACACCGTGTCGACGTAGTTGCCGGCGGCGTCCTCGATCCACAAGACGATCTGCAGGTCGTCGGCCGGCGTGAAGTGGAACTCGACGACCCGACATTGCTGCGCGGCGGCGAACGCCGGCGCGCCGAGGACCGCCGCGAGCGCGACCAGCCCGGCGGCCAGTCGCAGCCGGCAGAGCCGGCCCGCTCGCCTGACGTCAAGATGGGGCACGACCGTTCGATTATGCGGCCCGCGCGGCCGGGTTCAACCGCGCCGGCGCCGGTTTCCGCCCCCCGCGAGGCCGCCACCGCGCGGGCCGTCGGCCGCACTCGATCGCCCGCTCGCCCGCCTCCGCCGGCGCGCGAACCCTGTGTAACAGGTTATAATCACACACAATTTCCAGGCCACCCGGCCTCCGCCTGTCACACCCGCCGGCTAGGTTCGAGCTAGTGATGGGAAGCCCCCCGGCTCGCTACCTCGTCGTGGACATCGAGACCGTGCCCGACACGGCCTTGTGGTCCGCGCCGGAGACGCCGCTCGGCACGGAACGGCCGTTTCCCCCGCCGTACGCCCACCGTACCATCACGATCGGCTGCATGTTGCTCGACGGCGACTACCGGCTCGTCAAGCTGGGCGTCGTCGGCGAAGGCCGCGGCATTCACGACGAACGCGAGTTGCTCGCGGAATTTTCCGCGTTCGTCGGTCGCGTCCGACCGCGCCTGGTCACCTACAACGGCCGCACATTCGATCTGCCGGTGCTCGCGTACCGCTCGCTGCACCACGGCGTGTCGGTGCCCTGGTACTACAACGAACGCGGCGTCCGCTACCGGTTCAGCGAGGAGGGGCACATCGATCTGTGCGACCTGCTGGCCGACCACGGCGCGACCCGCCCCGTGTCGCTCGACGCCCTCGCGCGCCTCATCGGCCTGCCGGGCAAGGTCGGCGTCGACGGCTCGCAAATCGAGGGCCTGTACAACGCCGGCAAGGCCGACGTCATCCAGAACTACTGCCTGGCCGACGTCGCGCAGACGGCGCTGTTGTTCCTGCGGTTTCGGCTGCTCCAGGGCCGGCTGTCGCAGGAGGCGTATCGCGCGGCCGCCGGCGAGCTGATGGCGCAACTGCGGGCCGACCCGCGCCTGCGCGAGCTGATGGACGCCGTCGACGGCGACCGGCTCCTGATGGCCGCGTGAGGCCGCTGTCGCGCCGGTTCTACCACCGCCGCACCGAGGACCTCGCCCGCGCGTTGCTCGGCAAGGTGATCGTGTGCGGCGATCGCGCCGGCCAGATCGTCGAGACCGAGGCCTACCTGGGGCCGGAGGATCTCGCGTCGCACGCGCGCTTCGGACCGACCGACCGCGCGCGCGTCATGTTCGGCCCGGCCGGCGTCGCCTACGTGTATCTGATCTACGGGATGTACGACATGTTCAACGTCGTCGGCCACGCGGGCGCCGAAGCGGGCGCGGTCCTCGTGCGCGCCATCGCGCCGGTGCGCGGACTCGGGGACGACCCGGCCGTCGGCCGCGGCCCCGGCAAGCTCACGCGCGCGCTCGGCATCCGCCGCGCCGACCACGACGGCGTGGACCTCACCGCCGGCGGCGCGCTGTTCATCGCCGGCGGCCGGCGGCCGGGGCCGATCGCGCGCGGTCCGCGCATCGGCGTCGACTACGCGGGCGCATGGAGCCGCGCGCCGCTGCGGTTCTGGATCGATGGGCACCCGGCGGTGTCGCGGAGGCGCTAGGAGGCTGTCGCGTATAGGCGGGCCAGCGAGGTTGCGCGATGCGAGGCGAGGTTCGGCGCACGCCCGCAGCGCACGAGGGCGCGCATCATCACACGGAACCGAAGGGCGCGAGGACGTACGCCGAAGATCGCCCGCAGATCGCGACCGCAGCCAGCGGCTATGCGCTACAGCCTCCCGGACAGGCGGCACGAGTGGCTCGGTCTGCGCCAGCCCTCGCGCCCCCTCGCGGCGCCGGCGCAGTCGGGCCCTGTCGGCGGCACGTCACGTTTCCTGCGTCCACCCGACCAGCTGGCCCCGCGACGCGCACCGCGATCACCGGCAGCGGACCGGCCCACGCCGAGTGGGCGGCCGCACGGGAACGCGGTGCGCCTCGGGCGAAGTGCATGGCATCTCGGGCAACGCGCGACGAAGGCGCCTGCAGGGGGCGAGCCACGGAGGAGCCCCGCGGAGGTCGTTTCGGGAACCGGCCGGAGGATGTGGTGTACTGAGGGACGGCCCCAGCGATGCCGCGCATCACATTCCTGCCGATGAACGTCGTCGTCGACTGCGAGGCCGGCGACACCGTGTTCGCCGCCGGCCGCCGCGCCGGCGTCCCGATCCCGACCAGTTGCGTCGGCCAGGCCACGTGCGGCCGGTGCCGCGTCGAAATCGTCTCGGGGGAGGATCACTTGCCCCCGCTCACGGACGACGAGCGCCGCCACCTCGGCAACGTCTACTTCATCACCCGCGTGCGGCTGAGCTGTCAGTGCCCCGTGTCCGGCGACGTCACCGTGCGCCTGCCGCCCGCGCGCCGTCGCTCCCGCTGACCGGGACCCTCGCGGTTACAACTCGACGCGGTGCGTGAGGACCGCGTCCTTGCGCACCTCGATCGTGACGACCTTCGAGATGCCGGCGGCCGGGTTGTCGAGACGGATGCGCTGGCGGCCGACCGGCAACTGAAAGTTGCGATCCTTCGGCGCTCGACCGAGCAGCCGGCCGCGAAACCACACGTTCGCCCACGTCGTCCTGCCCGTGATCGCGATGTTGACACGGCCGTACTCGACCGCGCTCGTGAGTTCGCGAAACACCTCGGTCGTTTGCCCGTCCTCGAGGTCCACCACGAGCGTCTCGGTCTTGTAGTTCGGCTTGTCGATCACGAGTTGCATCCCGCGCATCGGCGGCAGGTCGGAGCGGTCCAGCGGCGTCACGCCGAGCCGCGCCCCGTTGAGGCGCACGGTGGCGCCGCGCGGGCGCGTGTCGACGACGAGTCGCGCCGCGCGCGGCTCGAGCGTCTCTCGGATCGCGAACCGAACGCCCGGCTCGACGGCGACGTTCGGGATGACCTTCGGGCGGTAGTCATCGTGTTCCAGGGTGACCGTGTAGACCTCGAGCGCGCGCACGGGTATCTGCGTCGGCGTGACGTCGTCGTACAGCTCGCCGTTGAGCCGCACCCGCGCCCCCTCGGGCACCGTCTGGATGTCGAGCGTCCCCATCAGCGGCCCCGCGTCGACGGCGGCCGCCGCGACAGCCGCCGCCTCGGCCGGCCGCCGGTCCCCGCGATCGCGCGCGGCGACGACCGCACCGATCGCTGCGGCGGCCGCCGCCAGTGCCACCGCGCCCGCCGCCCACCGCCACCGGCGCGACGGGACCGGCGTCGCGACCGCGCCGTCCCCGGCCCCGGGACCGCGGCCCGGCGGCGCCGCATCGCGATCGGCCGGCGCGGCCGGCAGCGCGGACGTTCTGCCCGTCGTCCGGCCGCTGCGCTCGCCGCGGATGGCTGACGGTACCGCCGCGATCGTCCGCGTCTGACCTTCGCGCTCCCACAGGGTCGCGCCGTCGGCGTCCACGCCGCGGCGGACGAACGTCTGCGTGTGCAGCAGGCTCGCCTCCTCGGTCTGGCGATCCGCGTCCGCCTCGGTCGCGTCCGCGCCGACTGCGCCGCCGAGCTGTTGGCGGATGAGGTCGTCGATTGCGAGCTTGCCGCTGGCGGCCGCCACCGGCTCGGCGCGCGCCGCGCCGAGCACCGACTCGACCGTATCCGCGACATCGAGGGCCGATGCGACGATGCTGCTGTCGTAGCTCACCTCGGTGAGCGCGCGCTGGATGTCGGCCGCGCGCGCCGGCCGCCGCGCGACGTCGCGGTCGAGCATGCGCGCCAGCAGTTCGTCGATCCGCGGCGGCAATTGCGGCCGGATGTCCGTCACCCGCGGGATCGGCATGGACCGGATGTTGTCGATCACGGCCTGCGCGTCGTCTCCCGGAAACAGCTTGCGGCCGGTAAACAACTCGAACATCACGGCGCCGGCGGAAAACAGGTCCGAGCGGGCTTCCAGCGGCTCACCCTCCGCCTGCTCCGGCGACATGTAGCGCCACTTGCCCATGATGCGCCGCTCGGGGCGCGCGCGCGCGCGGTCGATCTCGGCCTGGGCGATGCCGAAGTCGGCGATCTTGACCTCGCCGGAGCGCGACAGCAGCACGTTCGACGGCGACACGTCGCGGTGGACGACGCCGCGCTGGTGTGCGTAGTCCAGCCCCTTGCACAGCTCGATGCAGATGTGCAGCGCCGCACCGATCGGAACCTGCTCGCCGCGGGCGTTGAGCGCGCGCAGCAGCGCCGCCAGGTCCAGCCCGTCCACGTACTCCATCGCGATGAACAGCGTCCCCTCGAACCGGCCGAAGTCGAACACCTGGACGATGTTGGCGTGCGCGAGCTGAACGGCGAGCTTGGCCTCCTGAATGAACCGCTCCTCGAACTCGGGGTCGCGGGCGAAGTCGGGCAGGATGCGCTTGATCGCCAGCGTCTTTTCGAAGCCGTGCGCCCCGTACGCTTTCGCCCGGAACACCTCGGCCATGCCGCCGGTCGCGATTCGTCCGACGATCTCGTAACGCTCGAGGCTCTTGTCCGGGGCAACCGTCACGCGGGCACCTGGTGGGCTATATTATGCGCGTGCCGAGGCGAGGGTTCTCGCGACGAGCCGCCGTTTTCGCGGCGGCGGTGGCGCCGGTGGTCGCGCTCGCGCAGACGGGCATCGAGCCGCCGGCGCCGCGGGTCGCGATCCTGAACCTCGCGACCAACCAGACGGCCGGTCACCGCATCGCCCGCGAGCTACGCCGCGCGCTGCTCGCCGACGACATGTACCGGCCGCTGCAGCCGGGTCCGCTGGCGACGGTGCTCGAAAAGGCGCTGCCCGCCGACCCGGCCGCCGATGTCGCGGCCGAGTTGCGCCGCGCCGACGAACTCATCGCCGAAGCCATCGAGCACATCACCAACCTGCGCGAGGAACAGGCGCGCGAACTGCTCAAGCGCGCCGAGGCCCGTCTCATCCGACTCAAACCGACGCGCGGCGTGCTCGACCGACTCGCCGAGATCAACTTTCAACTCGGTCGCATCTACATGCGCCGGTCCGATTCGCGGAGCGCGACCGACGCGTTCCGCGTCACCATGCGCCTGCAGCCCGACCGCCCGCCGCCCGACCCGCGCCGCTACGACCCCGACGTGATCGAGGCGTGGAGGGCGGCGAGCCTCGCGCAGGCGCGCACGGCCGTGGTCACGGTGACCGCCCCGTTCGACGGCGCGCGCGTGTTCATCGACGGCGTCCAGGTCGGCGTCACGCCATACCGCGCACAGCTCGAACCGGGCGCCCACTATTTCTGGGCCGAAATGGACAACAAGCAGCCGGCCGGGATGCGCGCCACCGCGATCTTCGAAGAGCCGCGCGAGGTCAATCTGCAGATCCGCCGCCTGCCGGACGACGCGATCGCCGCCCGCGTCAAGCGGAGCCTGCTCGCGGGGCCGCTCACCGAACAGGCGATCGCCACCGCGGTCCAGCAGCTGTACGAGCTGCTGCTCGTGAAATACGTCATCGTGCTCGCCGACCGCGACCCGACGGGGATTGGCGCCGCGGTGTTCGATGCGCGCGGCGCGCGGGTCACCGAGTGGGTGCCGGTGACCGAACGCGACGCCGCTGCGCTCGTACGGGCGCTGCCCGGGCGCGTCGACCTGTCCGCACCGGCCGTGGCCGGCGACGCCGGTCCGCCGGCGCCACCGGCTGACGCCGGACCGCCTGAACGCCCCTGGTGGCGCAATCCGATGAGCTACGCCGCGGTCGGCGGTGGTGCACTCATCGTGGTCGTCGGCGTGCTCATCCTCACCGCGTCCGAGGACGCGCCGGCGCCCCACCCGGACCTCACCTGCTGCATCGCGGGGGACGGTTTCCAGTAGCGATGGCGTCGCGCTCGCACTTCGGCCGGTCGAGCCGATCGCGCCGCACCCGGGCTTGCAGTTCCCCGAGCGCGCCGCCCGCTCGCCGGTACCGAACTGCCCGCGCGATCGCGGCGATCGCCGCGGCGGCGGCGGCATGCACCGATGGCCCGGCGCCGCTCGACGAGTTCGCAATCGAACTGGCCCTCGACACGACCGGCGCCGACGCTACCTGCGCACCGGGAGTCACCTGCGCATCCTTTCCGATCGGCTGCGACGCAATCGTCGGCGTGCGTGTGCTCGACCTGCCGGACCCCGATGCCCCGGACGCCCCCCCGCGGATTCGCGAGGAGGCGTGCGTGCCGCTGTCGGCGCTGCGGGCCGACAGCCTGTGCGATCTGGCCGACCCGACCGTCTTCCGCGTGCAGTTCACCAACGTCAAACCCGATCTCGCCCAGGTCGAGGTCGTCGTGTGGCGGGATCGCGGCGACGCCACCTGTCCGCCCGTGGACTTCACGGTCAACACCGGCCGGCCGATCGTCGCCCCCTCGGATGCCAATCCGCCCGCGTTTGGCCGCCGCGTGTTTCACGACTTCGGCGGCACCGATCCGACCGCCCGCGTCGAGTTGGCGTGCGTCACGCCGGACGTGCTCGACGCGCCGGAGTGCAATCCGCGCACCGTCGATCTGCGCGCCGACGTCTCCAACCTGCACACGCGGCTCGACGTCACCCTGGCGGAAGCGCAGGCGCTCGGCGTCCGCATCGGCCAGCCGACGCCCGTGGCCCCCGGCGACCCGCGCTACGAGCTGCGCCCCCAGGACCTCATCGAACTCGGCCTCATGGCCGGCGCGACGCCCACCTGGGAGGAACGCGACGTCGTGGTGCCCGACGACGCCTTCGCCGTCGGCTCCGACGTATGCGGGGTAGTCACCCCGTTCGGCTCGCAGCCGGTCGCGACGTGCGAGCTGGTCGTCGACGACGACGAGGTCCCGGACAACGCCGTCCGCGCCGTACACGTCGACGCATTCATGGTGCCGAGCGACGTCTGGGATCAAATCCAGGCGGCAATCGAACTCAACGTCGTGCCGCAAGGCGGCCTCGTGCTCGGCCGAGTGGTCGACACGAACTTGCTGCCGCTGGACAACGTGCAGGTGAGCGCGGTCGGCGCATCGCCGACGGTGCAATACCTCAACGACGACCTGACCGGCTTCCGGGACGGCGGCGGCGCACCGCTTGCCGCGACGTCGACATCGGGCTACTTCGTCGCGCGCGGCAGCATTCCGTTCAAGACCGCGTGGACCGCGACGCGCCCCGGCACGTGGCGGATGGTCGGCCAGCCGACCGGCGGAGAGCTCGGCAACAAGACGATCACAATCGTCCAAATTGTAATGACGCAGGACTTCGAGCCGTAGCCGACCCGGCCGGTCAGCTCTTCTTCGGGTTCGTCATGCCGAGCCGGTTGAGCATCTTGTGGATCGACATGCGGTCGATCCCCGCCGCGCGCGCGGCGGCGCTGATGTTGCCGTCGTGCGCCTCGAGCAGCCGGCTGATGTAGCGGCGCTCGAACTCCTCGACCAGCGCCTGTTTGGCGACCTTGAACGGCGTGTGGATGTCCACGACCACCGCCAGCGTGTCCCCGGTGGCCGGCCCCGGCGTCGCGTCGGCCAGTCCGTCGGCGGTCGGCGCGCGCCGGCGGCCGCGAATCGCCGTCTTCGACAGCTGGACGCCGCCGGCGGCGTCCGCGAGCAGCACCGCGCGCTCGATGACGTTGCGCAGTTCGCGCACGTTGCCCGGCCAATCATGCTTCATCATGAGTTCGATCGTGGCCGGATCGAGCCGCGTCCCCTCGGCGCCGGGCGTGATCGACAGAAAGTGTTCGACCAGCAGCGGAATGTCCTCGCGCCGCTCGCGCAGCGGCGGCACGTGAACGCGGGCAACCGCAAGCCGATAGTAGAGGTCCTCGCGAAACCGGCCGCGGTTGACCTCGACGCCCAGGTCGCGATTCGTCGCCGCGACGACGCGGATGTCGGTCGCGATCGTCTTCGTGCCGCCGACGCGGCGCACCTCCTTGCGTTCGAGCACGCGCAGCAGCTTCGGCTGCATCGACAGCGGTAGCTCGCCGATCTCGTCGAGAAACACCGTCCCGCCGTTGGCGCGTTCGAACGCGCCGGCGTGCGCATGCGTCGCGCCGGTGAACGCGCCCTTCTCGTGGCCGAACAGCTCGCTCTCGATCAGATTCTGCGGAATGGAGCCGCAGTCGAGCACCACGAACGGCCCGTCGCGCCGTCTGCTGTGCTCGTGGATCGCCTCGGCGACCAGTTCCTTGCCGGTGCCGGTCTCGCCGGTGATCAGCACGGTGGCGTCAGACGCCGCGATCTTCTCGAGCCGCGCGAACAGCTCGCGCATCGGCACGCTGCGGCCGACGAGCCCGCCGAACGAATCCTCCGACGCCAGTTCCACCTCGACCGACTCGCCGAGCGGCTCGAACCGCAGCTTCGTCGCACCTACCTGGATCACCGTGCCGGGCGAGATATAGATGTCGTTGACCCGATAGCCGCCGACGAACGTGCCGTTGGTCGAGTCGAGGTCTCGCAGTCGATAGCCGCGCTCGTCGAGGCGGATCTCGCAGTGCAGCCCCGACACCTTCGGGTCCGACAGTTGGAGGTCGTTGCCGCGCCGCGCGCCGATGCGCAGCACCGCCGCCTCGTAATCGCGGATCAGCCCCTTGTCCGGCCCCGCGATCACCTCGATGCGGCAGCGCCGAATGCGCACTCCCGAGGCGCGGCCGGCGGCATAAGTGACCCATGTTCCCGAACGCAGGTCGTCTACCGCCATCGGCCGCAGCCTATCACGCGGCGGCTGGATCCCGCGCCGGCGCGCGCTGGCGGGAGCCGCGCGATGCTCACCGCCGCTGACATGGCCGCCCCGCTCGCGCGCGCTTTGCTGCTAGCCTGTGGCCATGGCCGCCGACTCCCCACTGCCCCCGGAACTGGAGCGCACGACCGAACTCGACGACGCGTGGCGCGTGGCCAACCACGGCGACCGGCTCGCCGCGGTTCGCCGCGCCGCGCGCCGGCTCAAGGACCGCATCGTCGCGTCCGGCCGGGCCGTGAGCGTGTCCACCTACGCGATCTCGTCGCTGCCGTATCCGGCCCGGTTCGGCCTGTCTGGGGCCGACCGCGGGCTCACGCCGCACGTGATCATGAAAAATCGGATGCAGTTGGTCCAGGTGGACGCCGGCGGCCGCATCGTCAACATCCTCGTCAATCCGACGGACCCGCATCGGGCGCAGGCCGCTCCGTTCATTCGCAAACAGCTCGACCGCTACCCGCGCCTCGTCGCCGACTGGCTGCGCGCGCGACTGGTGCACTCGGATGTGGCGACCGCGCTGCGCAGCGCCGGCGTCGCCCCGGAGGACATCGACTACATCACGTTCGACCACCTCCACGTACAGGACGTCCGCGGTCTGCTCGGCACCGTCGAGCCGGAGCCCGGCCGCGACGCGCCGACGCCCGCGTTGCTGCCGAACGCCAAGCTGCTGGTCCAGCGCCCCGAAGTCGACCTGTTTCGCAACCTGCACCCGATGCAGCGCTACTGGTACGTCGAAAACTGCCTGGCCGGCGTATCGCCCGACAAGATCGTCGTGCTCGACGGCGATTACCTGTTGGGCGCGGGGTTCGCGATCGTCCGCACGCCCGGTCATACCGACGGCAACCACTCGCTGGTCGTCCACACCGACACCGGCGTGTGGACCATCAGCGAAAACGGCATCGCCGTCGAGTGCTACGCGCCCGAGCACAGCGACAACCCGAGGCTACGCGCCTACGCGCGCCACTACGACGTCGAGGTGATCCTCAACGGCAACACGCGCGAGCGGTCCAATGACCAGTACACGTCGATGATCCTCGAAAAGACGTTGGCCGACCCGAGCGTCGCCCGCCCCGAGTTCCCGCAGACGTTTCCGTCGTCCGAACTGCAGGCGAGCCCGTTGGCGCCGGGTATTCGCCCCACGTTCGAACACGGAGAGATCCGCCACGGCGTGATCCAACCCAAGGTGCCGGCAGCCGCCGGCGACCGCGCCGCATCGATGTGACCCGATCGCGCGCGGTGTTCACGCCGGTGATCGCCGCGGCCGCGCTCGTCGCCGTCGCCGCCGGGGCCGCGGTCTATGCCGGGCGCGCCGGCCTCGCGTTCTTGCCGGGGCTCAACGACCCGCAGCCGCCGCTGGCGCAAGCGGATCCCGTCGCGTCGCCGACACCCCCTGCCCTGTCGGAGCGCGTGGTACTCGTTATCGTCGACGGGCTCGCCGAGCGCGCGTCATACGGCCTGCCGTTCATCGACCGGCTGCGCGCGGTTGGCACCGACGCGATCGCCACCGCGCACGCGCCGTCGATCTCGCGGCCCAACTACGTCGCCATCGTCACCGGCGTGCCCCCGCTTTATAGTGGCGTCCGCAACAACGCCTACCACTTTCCAGTGCGGCTCGACTCGATCATGCGCCGGTTGCGCGCGGCCGGCAGGGAGACCGCGTACGTGTCCGAATCGTCCACGGGTTTCGGCTACCTGTTCGCCGAGGACATCGAGGACATCGACTACTCGCCGTGGCCCGGCGGATTCGAGCAGTCGGCGCACCTCGCGCTGCGCCGCGGCTACCCGCTCGTCATCCTGCTGCCGGGCTGGGTGGACGACGCCGGCCACCTGTACGGTGCCGCCAGCGACGAGTATCGCGCCGCCGCACACCGCGTCGACCGCGCCCTCGACGAAATCCTCGGCCACGTCGACCTCACGCGTACCACCGTCATCGTCACCGCCGACCATGGCCACCTGGACGGCGGCGGCCACGGCGGCGTCGAGCCGGAGGTGCTCGAGGTCCCCCTGGTCCTCGCCGGCGCCGGCATCCGCCCCGGCGCGCTCATCCGCGAGCCGCGGCTGATCGACATCGCGCCGACCGTGGCCGCGTTGCTCGGCGTACCCGCGCCGGGCCACGGATTTGGTCGCACTCTCGTCGAAGCGCTCGCCGTCGACGCGGGCGCGGCCGATGCGCTGCGCCGCGCCGACGACGCGCGCATCCGCCGCAACCGCGCCGTGGTCGACGCGGCCATCCGGCGCGCGCGGGCTCGACGCGACGCCAGCCGAACGCGCCGCCTCGCGCTGGTGTTCGTCGCGGTCGCGGCCGGCGGGCTCGCGCTGGTCGCCGGGCGCCGGCTCGGCGCGTTCCTGGTCGACTGGCGCGTCCTCGCGATCGCGCTGCCCGCGTTCCCGCTGACCTTCTACGCGCTCGTCGCGATCGCCGGGCACCGCGCGTCGCTGTCGGCGCTGCCGGACGAGGGCGTTGGCGCGCGCATCGTGTTCTGGTTCGGCCTCGCGGCGACCGGCGTGCACGTGGCCGCCGCATGGCTCGCGCTGCGCGGCCGCGTCGTGCTGCGCAACCGGCTCGCGGCAGCCAACGCGCTCGCGTGGTGCGGGCTGTTCGTCGCCGGCGTTCCGGCCGCCATGGCGTGGGCGCTGTACGGCGGCGGACCGTTCGTCGACTTGCCCGGTCCGCGACTGCTGTTCTTGATTCCCGCGATGTACATCTCGGTCGCCTGCTACGCTGCGGCCGCCGGCGCCAGCCTCGGACTCGAATTGGTCGTGTTCTTCGCGCGCGTGTTCGACCCGCGATGGGCGCTCCGCCGCGCGCAACGCCGCGTCGATCGCGAGCGCCAGCGCCTCGCGGGCGACCGCCCGGGCGACGCGGGCGATTGACGCGCTGCGGCCGAGTCCAGCCGCCGCGGCCGGACCGAGGTCTGCTATAACGCGCGCACCCCACCCCGGGAGGCCTCATGACACGCGACTTCGCCCTACCGGGCACCCCCCATCGTTACGCGCGCGACCGCGCGTTCGACATTCGGCACTACCGCATCGGCGTCCGGCTGGACGTACCGAACCGGGCGATCGACGCGACCTGCGCGATCGACGCCGCCCCGATCGCCACCGCCCGCCGATGGCTAGAACTCGATGCCGTCGAACTCGACGTGCGCGCCGTCCGCGCCGGTGGCCGCGCGCTCGACTTCCGCAACGACGGCCGCACGCTGCGCGTCGACCTCGGCGAGCCCGCCGCGCCCGGCCAGCCGTTTTGCGTCGACATCGACTACGCCGCACGACCGCGGCGCGGCCTCTACTTCGTCGGCCCGGACGACGGCTACCCGAACAAGCCGGCGCAAGTGTGGACGCAGGGTCAAGATCAGGATTCGCGCTACTGGTTCCCGTGCTTCGATCAACCGCACGAAAAGGCCACGAGCGAGGTGATCGCGACAGTGCCGCGCGGCTGGTTCGCCCTGTCCAACGGCGCGCTGGTCGACCGCCGCTCGGACGGAGACGGGGACACCTTCCACTGGCGGTTCGACGTGCCCCATTCCTGTTACCTCATCACGCTCGCCGCCGGCGACTTCGCCGAGATCGACGACGAGTGCGACGGGATCGCCGTTCGCTACTACGTCCAACGCGGCCGCGAGGACGACTGCCGCCGCGCACTGTCGAGGACGCCGGAAATGGTGCGCCTGTTTTCGGATAGGTTCGGCGTCCGCTACCCCTATGCCAGCTACTCGCAGGTGTTCGTCGCCGACTTCATCTTCGGCGGGATGGAGAACACGACCGCGACCACACTCACGGATACCGTTTTGTACGACGAACGCGCCGCGCTCGACTTCGACGTCGACGCCCTCGTCGCCCACGAGTTGGCGCACCAGTGGTTCGGCGACTTGCTCACCTGCCGCGACTGGGGTCAGGGCTGGCTCAACGAAGGGTTCGCGACCTACGCCGAGTACGTGTGGCGCGAACACGCCGAGGGCCGCGACGCCGCGGCGCTCGAACTCGACGAGTGGGCCGAGCAGTACTTTCGCGAGGACGCAAGCCGCTACCGGCGGCCGATCGCGACCAACGTCTACGACGAGCCGATCGACGTCTTCGACCACCACCTGTACGAAAAAGGCGGCCGGGTGCTGCACATGCTGCGGCAGGTGCTCGGCGACGACGCGTTCTGGGCGTCCATCGCGCACTACCTGCGCAAGCACCAAACGAGCGCGGTGGAGACGCGCGACCTCGCGCGCGCGATCGAGGACGCCACCGGGCGAGTGCTCGACTGGTTCTTCGATCAATGGGTGCTGGCCGGCGCCGGGCATCCGGAGCTGAAGGTCGCGCACCGGTGGGACGCCGATGCGCGCGTGGCCGAGGTGGTCGTCGACCAGACGCACAAGACGGACGACAAGACGCCGTTGTTCCGCCTGCCGACCCGCGTGCGGTTCCGCGTCGACGGCCGCGACATCGACTTCGACGTCGAGGTGTCGGAGCGGCGGCATACCTTCTACTTCGCGCTGGCCGCCGAGCCGGCGCAGGCGATCTTCGACCCGGGACGGCACCTGCTCGCCAAGATCGACGAAGACAAGCCGCTGCCGGCGTGGATCGACCAGCTGGCGGCGGCCACCGAGGGGATCGACCGCATCGCGGCCGCGCGCCGGCTCGGCAAACTCGGCGGCCACCAGGCCGAGGCCGCGCTGATCGACGCGCTCGACGCCGACCCGTTCTGGGGCGTGCGCGCCGCCGCGGCCGACGCGCTCGGCGCGCTGCGCACTCCGACCGCGCGGGATGCGCTGATCCGCGCCGCCGACGCCACGCAGCATCCGAAGGCACGGCGGGGCGTCGTCCGCGCCCTCGGCGCGTTTCGTCGCGACGAGGCCGCCGCCGAGGCGCTCGCCCGCATCGTCGAGACGGGCGATCCGAGCTACTTCGTCGAAGCCGAAGCCTGCCTCGCGCTGGGCAAGACGCGCAGCCCGCGCGCCCCGGCCGTGCTGCGCGCCGCGCTGGCGCGCGACTCGTTCCGCGACGTGATCCGGCAGCACGCCTACCGCGGCCTCGCCGAGGCGAACGACGACACGGCGCTCGACCTGCTGTTGGCCGGCACCGACTACGGCCGCGACCCGCACGGCCGGCGCGCGGCGATCGGCGCGGCGGCCCAGCTCGCGGCCGGCCGCCGCGACCGCGATGCGCGCCGCGTGCGCGAACGCGCCGAGGAACTGCTCGCCGATCGCGACTTCCGAGTCCAGGCCGCCGCGGTCGAGGCGGTCGCGACGCTCGCCGACCCCGCGTCGATTCCGGCGCTGCGCGACCTCGCCGACCGCGACCTCGACGGCCGGCTCAAGCGCCGCGCCCGCGAGATTATCCGCGACATCGAGGAGGGCCGCGCCGCCGGCGAGCGCGTCGACGCACTGGCGTCGGCGGTGGACGAGCTGCGCGCCGATCTCGCCGCGCTGCGCGCGCGGGTCGACCGCGCCGGCACGCGCGGCAAGCCGGCCCCGCGCCGGCGGGCGACCGGCGGCAAGAAAACGGCGCGCCCGCGCCGCGACGCGTGACGCGCCGGTCGCACCTCCGTGCAATCACGACCAGTTGCACCGCGCACTTGCCGCAGTGCGGCCGCGGCTGCTACGCATTTCCTGCAAGCAGGAGGCACACCATGGCACTCGGATCCCTCGGCGCCCGCGTTCAGCCGCTGCCCGGCTCGGCGGCGGTCGCATCCCCGGACGTCCGCGTCCGGTTCATTCGCAAGACGTACCTTCACCTCGCCGCGGCGATCGCGCTGTTCACCGCGCTCGAGTACCTGTTCGTCACGTCGGAGGCCGGCCGGAGCTTCACCGCGTGGGCCGTCGGCGGCCGCGGCCACTGGCTGGTCGTCCTCGGCGCGTTCATGGCGGCCGGCTGGCTCGCCGACCGGTGGGCGCGCTCGAACGTGTCGGCGACCGCACAGTACGTCGGCCTGCTTCTGTACGTCGTGGCCGAAGTCGTCATCATGTGCCCGCTGTTGTACGTCGTCGCGATCGTCGCCAAGCAACCGAACACGATCGCGATGGCCGGCGTGATGACGCTGATGCTGTTCGCCGGCCTCACGGCGACCGTGTTCATCACGAAGAAGGACTTCTCGTTTCTGCGCGGCGCGATCACGGTTGGTGGCTTCTGTGCGCTCGGCCTGATCGTCGCGAGCATGCTGTTCGGCTTCCACCTCGGCCTGCTGTTTTCGTTCGCCATGATCGCGCTCGCGGCCGCGGCGATCCTGTACGACACGTCGCAGGTCATGCGCCACTACCGGCCGACGCAGCACGTCGCGGCGTCGCTGGCGCTGTTCGCATCCGTGGCGCTGATGTTCTACTACGTGTTGATGTTCCTGATGCAGCTCCAGCGCGACTGACGGATGCGGTCCCGGGCCGGCGGCGGCGCCCGGCCCGGCCGTCACCGCCGGTAGCGCTCGTATGCCTGTTCCCAGTTGGCGCCGTCGAACCGCTGGACCGCGAGCGCGTCCACATCGACGCCGTCGACGCAGCGAACGTTGACGTCGATCTTGTCTGGGTCCGAGCGCGGCACGTAAAACGGCGCGCAGCCGCACGTGCGGCAAAAATGATGCTGCGCCACGCCGGTGTTGAAGGTGTACGTCGCGATCGCGTCGGAACCGGACAGCAACCGAAACGCGTCGCGCGGAACGATCCAGTGCAGATACCCCTTTTTGGTGCAGATGGAACAGTTGCACACGAGAACGCGCTCGATGCGACCGTCCGGCGGCCGCACTTCGAATCGGATGCGACCACAGTGACACCCGCCGGTGTAGGTCACGGCGCCCCCATAGCGGCCTTCCACCGCGGCTCGGCGTCTGCCGGACCGACCGCGACAAGCGTCCACTTGCCGGCCCGCCACGACAGCGCGACGTCGGCGCCGACGACGCGGCGGTGCCTGCGCGGCGCCGGGTCGCGCGTCCGCCGCGCGACCACCGTGACCGGTCGTCCGTCCACGAGATACCGCACGAGGCCCACCCGGCCGCGCTGCAGTTCGAACGCCCGCGCGCCGACGATGTCGACGCCGTCGCCGGGCGGCGGCCAGGGCGTCCGTCCGCCGAGCGCGCCGACACTCCACGCCGTCAGCTCGGCCGCCGACGGGTGGTCGATCTCCCACGTCTGGTCTGCGCGATGCTCCTCGACCGCGCGGGTGAGCAGCTCGTTGTTCTTGCGCGGAACGAACAAGTAGACGCCCGCCACCGTGGCGGCCAATGCCGCAAACGTGAGCGCCGCCGACAGCGAGTTGCTGCGCAAGATGAAATCCGGGTCGCGCTTTTCCTCGGGATGTAGAGTGGATGGCATCGGCGTGTGGGAACGCAATGGTAGGCTGCCGCCGCGCGATGCTCAACCGACTGCTTCTCGGAGACAACCTGCCGATCCTCGAAAACACGCCGGACGGCAGCGTAGATCTGGTCTACGTCGATCCGCCGTTCGGCACTGGCACGACCCAGCGCGGCCGGGCCGCGCTGGCGTACCGGGACGACCGCACGAACCCCGACGACTTTGTCGCGTGGCTCGCTCCTCGGCTCGCGCACTGCCGCCGCACGTTGCGCGACCACGGCTCGCTCTTCGTTCACCTCGACTACCGCGCCGTCCACTACGTCAAGGTCGCGCTCGACCGGCTGTTCGGCCGCCAGCGGTTCGTCAACGAAATCGTGTGGGCGTACTCGGTCGGCGGCAAGGGGCGCCGCGGTTTCGGCCGCAAGCACGACACGATCTTGTGGTATGCGCGGACGCGCGACTATGCGTTTTTTCCCGACGCCGTGCGGGTGCCGCGCAAACCGAATTCGCACATGCGGACGGCGCGCACGCCCGACGGCCAGCTCGTGCAAGAGAAAACGGATCGCCGCACCGGCAAGGTCTACCGGTATCCGGTCGCGCGCGGCAAGCTGCCCGACGACGTGTGGACCGACATCGAGACGCTCAATCGCGGCGCGGCCGAGCGAACCGGCTATCCGACTCAGAAGCCGGAACGGTTGATCGAGCGCATCGTGCTCGCGACGACCGTGCCCGGCTGGACGGTCGCCGACTGGTTCTGCGGCTCGGGGACCACCGCGGTCGTCGCGTACCGGCATGGCCGCGGCTTCGTTGCGGCCGACGTCAACCCGGACGCGATCGCGACCGCGACGCGCCGGCTGGCAGCCGCCGGTTGCGACGTGCGCGCCCACCACGTACGCGCCGACGGCAGCGCCGACTACGGCGCGCCGATGCCCAGGTCGTCGTCCGCGTAGTCGCCTGCGCCCGCGTCGCCGCCCGGCGCGCCGATGCCCAGGTCGTCGTCCGCGTAGTCGCCCGCGCCC
>RFGE01000143.1 GCA_003696105.1 Deltaproteobacteria bacterium
CGCGTGGGGGATCGCGGTTTGCATCGAGCAGAAGGTGACGCAGCGTACCCCGGAGGCACTCGCCGCGTAGCAGCCCGATCGAACGATGGTGAAGCTGAGGGGGCGGCGGTCACCTGGTCGCTGCGTCCGTGCGCGCAGCTGCAGACCAGCGCCCCGAAACCACCATCGCAGGCAGGGGCGCCCCGCTCCCGACCGACAATGCGTTCTGGTGCCCGCGTCCCGTCCGGGTCCGCGCAGCGGGCGGGCGTTGGACGCCGATTGCTTCGGCCGGCCGCCCAGCGGTCGGTCGGCGCCTACCGCGGCTACGCGCACTGCCGGGCGGTGCGTGCCGTTGACCAGGGCTCCGCGCTGACCGAGCAGCGCGCTCGCATCGACCCGCGGTCACGCGCGATCGCGCGAGTCGGACGAGCCCGCGAGTCGGCCGCTCCCGGAGACGGTCGCGCGAGGGCACTTCGCGCGCGCAGCAGGCCGCGCCCGCGCACATCGCGCCCCCGGATGACCGCAGCCCCGGGGTCCAGGGCGCGCGCTCCCCTGCCGGCTCCGGTGCGGGCGGATCCACCGCCATCGCCACGGCGTGGACCGCACCACGCTTCACATGCGGCCCGAGTGCACGGCCGCGCGCGAGGGGCCGTGCGTGCCGCATCCGCCAGTTGACCACGGCCGTCGGGCCGGGCTAGGGTCCGGCGCGATGCGCACCGCACGTATCCCGCTCGTTTCCGCGCCGCGCGCCGCCCGCGCCGCGCTCGCGATCGCCGCCGCGCTCGCCGCCCCGGCCGCGCGCGCCGACACCGAATGGGTGGCCGACGCGCACGTGTCGAGCGGGCTGGACCCGGACGCCACGGCGATCGCACGGATTCACGCGGGCGGGATGCTGCTGGTCCCGAGCGCGCGGCTCGCGGTCGAGGGCCACCTGTCGTTTTCCGGGTTCCTGCGCATCGACGACGCCAAGGGCATCGAAGCCCGGTCGTTTTCGCCCCTCAACCTCGGCGTGCGGCTCGGCTTCAAGGACCATTTCGAAGGCCCGTACGTCGCGCTGGGCGCCGGGTTCGGGTTCTTGTCTGGCAAGCCGCGCGAGCGCAAAGTCGAAGATCCGAAGACCTGCGCCACCGCGGCCGACCCGAACAACTGCAGCTTCGACATCAAGCAGCAGTTCAACACGCGACTCGGCCTGGGCTGGGGCTTCGTCACGTCGAGCCACATCACCGTCGGCGTCCGGCTGGACGTGACCTACTTCATGTTCAACGTGTCCGACGGGGAGGACCAGTTCGACGGCGCGCCGAACCCGCGCGACGTCCCCCGCCCGCAGGACACGATCGCCGTCCTCGTCGGTCTGGAATTCCTCCGCTGGCTGTGAACCCGCCGCGCGCGGCGAAATCCTGCCGCGGCCGGCCGCCCCCGCGTGTATCCTCCGGCCATGGGTGGACTTCGGGGTGCCTTTGGGTTTGCCGCCGCGTTGGCCATCGCGGCCGGCTGCGGCGGTGACGGCGACGGCGCGGCGCCGGACGCGGGATACCCGCCGGTGACGCTCGACCACTGCGCGTTCGCGCCGATCCCTCCGACGGCTCGGGCCGGCGGCCAGGTGGTCGCGGGCCCGCTGCGCGCCGGCGCCGCGGAAGCGCCGGTCGACATTCCGGTGAGCACGGCGCTCGGCTCGTACACCGCGCGCGCCAACTTCCTCGGCACCTCGGGGAAGGTGGACCTGCGCAGGACGGACATCAACGGCGCGTTCAACCCGTCGATCGGGGTCGAGACGCGCATGTGGGTCAAGGCGCTCGCGCTCGAGGCCGGCGGCGAAAAGGTCGTGCTGCTGCACGTCGACCTGGGCTTTCCCTACGAGGGGTTCGTGTTCGACCTCGAGCAGCGACTCGGCCCCGACTACTCGGGGAAGGTGATCATCACCGCGTCGCACAGCCACTCGGCGTGGGGGCAGTACAGCGCGCACGCGGGCATCGGCGGCGTCGGCGCCGGCCGGGTCCAGCGTCTGGTCTACCACCGGTTTCTCGACGCATTCGAGCAAGTCGCCCGCGCGGCGATCGCGAACGCGCAGCCGGCGCGGATCGGCTTCTTCTTCGACGGCGAGTTCGACCCGGACGATCAGATCAACCGCGACCGGCGCGGCGAAAACGACGCGCTGGCCGGCGGCCCGCGAGACGACAATCAGTTCTTCCTGATCCGCGTCGATGCCGTCGACGGCGCGCCGATCGCGGCGCTGCCGGTGTTCGGCATCCACGGGACGCTCCAGGACGCGGACAACAGCTTTGCGTCCACCGATGCGCCCGGAGGGATCGAGCGGGTGTTCCAGGAAGCGTTCGATCGGCCAGTCGTGGTGATGCACCTGCAGGGCGCCGGCGGCGACGTGTCGCCGGTCGGCCACGGCGAGGTCGACTGCGCCGTGCGCCCGGGTAACCCGGACGACCCGTGTTGGACGTGGCTGAAGAACGAGGGGCTCGGCCGCGTCGCGCTGCCGTATCTGGTCGCCGCGTACGACGCGGCCGGCGCCCGGATGACCGACACGCTCGCGATCGAGATGCTCACGCGCTCCGTCGAACTGGGACCGGATCCCGACACGTTCACCGTCCGCGACGGCGCGCTGCGCTACGCGGTGTGGGACCGGTACACCCCGGCCGATCGACGGATCTGGGCCGACGACGGGTCGATCCTGTCGCCGATCGACGAGTTCAACGCGCCGGTCGGCGCCGCGCTGTGCGAGGCTGACTACCCCGTGTTTCCGGCGGGCGCCCTCGCGGGCACCGACGAGCTGCCGCCGTACGGGTCGTGCGTGACAATCGACGTGGCCGGGTCGATCTTGGGCGAGCTGCTCGACCTGCGGTTCGAAGCGGCGCCGGACAAGCCGGTGTGCCAGTCGACTCGGACGACCGTGTCGGCGCTGCGACTCGGCGACTACCTGATCGCGACGATGCCCGGCGAAGTGACCACGTTGATCGCGGACCGCGTCCGCGCCGCGTCGCCGATGCCGCCGGACAAGACGATCGTGCTCGGCTACGCCCAGGGCGAGATGGGCTACATCCTCACCCCCGAGGACTGGTTGCAGGGCGGCTACGAGAGTTCGATCAACTTCTGGGGACCGCTCGAAGGCGAATACTTGGTCGAACGGCTCGCGGAGGTGATGGCGATGGCGGCCACACCCGAGCGCGAGGACGCAGCCGAGATCAGCGCAGACCGTTACGTGACGCCCGAGCTGCAGGACGACTTCACCGTCGATGTGCCAGCCGTTGCTCCCGGAACGATTCCGGCGGACGCCGACCTGCCGGACAACGTGTGGACGCGCACCGGGCCGGCGACCCGCGTGCAGCCGCTGCCGCAGATCGAACGCGTGTCGGGCCTCGCGCAGTTCGTGTGGATCGGCGAGCATCCGGCCGCGTCCACGCCGGTGGTCACGCTCCAGCGCGAAGCGTCGCCCGGCGTGTTCGCCGACGTGGTGCGCCGCAGCGGGCGGCCGGTGCAGGAGGGCGACATCCTGCTGGCGTATACGCCGCTGCCGCTGCGGCCGGACCCCGGCGAACCGCGGACCCATTACTGGGTCGCCGAGTGGCAGGCGGTTCCGTGGCTGGGCTCGGGAGAACTCGACGCGCTCGACCGCCGCGTCGCGGTTCCGCTCGGCCGCTACCGATTCCATGTCACGTCTCCGACGTACGAGCTGTTCAGCGACCCGTTCGAGGTCGTGCCGGCGACGCTCGACGTCAGCGCGACCGCGTCGGGCACCCGGCTCGACATCGCGGTGCGCATCGCGGCGACCAAGGGCTTTCGGCTGATGAGCTTGACGGCGCCGTCCAACGGCCCGCTCCCGGTGAAAAACGGCGTGTTCCGCGTGCAGGTCGAACGAACCGGCGGCCCGGTCGTTCAGTTCGACGACGTGGCCGGCGATGCCGGCGGCCACATCACCGTCGACCTCGGCTCAGACGCCTCGGCCGCCCGGCGCGTGACGGTGACCGACGCCTGGGGCAACACCGGATCGGTCGATCTGTGAGCCGCCGGGGCGTACGCGCGCCTCGGTAGGGACGCCCCCGCCGCCTACGCCACCGCACGCGCGGCCCGCGCCGCCGCGGCATCCGCGTCACGCGCCGCGCGCGCGCCGCTCCGCCCGCTCCGCGCGTGCCCGCGCCGCCTCCGCCTCCGCTTTGCGCCGCGCCTCGGCCAACCGCTTGCGGCGCGCCTTCGCCGCGCTCGCGCGACCGACCAGCAGGGCCGCGAAAAACGGCGTCGACGCGGCCAGCGCCATCAACACCTCGTGATCGCTGAACCAGCGCCACGTCGCGCGGAACCACCCGGTCGCCGCGTCCGCGTGGAGCACCGCGAAGAACAGCGCGAGCATCGCGCCGATCGCGACGAGGTTGAGCCACACGAAGTTCCAGACCTTCTTGGCCTTCGGATCCTGGAAGCCGTAGCGTTTCGCGCCCATCGTGTTCAGGACTCGCGCGCCGGGAGCACGCCGGTCGGCCGGCCTGACTCGTCGGCCTCTCGTAAGAAGCGCCGCCGGCCGGTTTCGTTCCACCACTGGATCCACCGCCGCCGCGCCGCCTCGCGCTCGCGCTTCGGCAAATCGTGGTGATAGCCGAAGTACTCCCCCGTAAGCCGGCGGAGTTCCTCGACCGCGCCCTCGCGCAGCGCGGCCGATTTGTGCGACAGCGCGTCGAGCAACCACTCGATGCGCGGGCGCGTCGCGTTCTTGTTCCACCACGCGCGCCACTTGCGCGGGTTCGTGCCGAAATCGTGCCGCGTGAGGGCGACCAGCGCGGCCTGCACGGCCTGCGCGATCTGACCGCCGCGCGACAACGCGTCGAGCAAGTCGGGGATCGCGCGGACGTCGGACAGCTCGCCGAGCGCGTACGCCGCGGCCTGCACGCGCGCCCGGTCGTCGGCGTGCAGCGCGCGCCGCGCGCCTTCGAGGGCGGCCTCGAGTTCGCGGATCGGGTAGCCGCGCAGCGCTTCGATCGCGACCGTGCGCACGCCGTAGTCCGAGTCGAACAGCCGCTCGACCAGCTCGCGAAGAGCGCTGCGCGGCCGCAGTTCGGCGACGCACAGCGTCGCGTAGTAGCGCACGTCGCGGTTCGGGTCGCGCATCTTCTCGATGAGCATGGGGCTCGCCGCGGTGCCGAGTTTGACCACCAACCCGAGCAACGGCCCGTAGCGCTCGGCGCGAAGCGGCCGGCCGCCCAGCTCGTACCGGTCGATGTCGAGCCGGCCCGGAAACCGCTCGGCCAGCACCGCGACGGCCTCCCCCGCGCGCCGCAGGATCTCCGCCGTCACGTCGCCGCCGGGATCGTCGTCGCGCTCGATCGCGTCGAGCAGCTCCGAGATGGGCCGCACGGCTCGGGCCGCAGCGTCGCGGACGTCGACCTGCGGCCGCGGCGCGTCGGCGGCGGGCACCGTCCAGCCGCCGGCGGCGCGCGCCCGATCGCGCACCGCAACCGCCTCCTGCACTCGCTCGGGGCGGATGTGCGGCGCCGATTCGTCGCGGGCCGGCCGGTAGCCGACCTTCTTGGCGCGCAAGATGAGCCGCGAGATCGCGTCGGCCGCTGCGGCCGCCAGCGGCAACACCTCCGAGACCTCGGCCACCGACACCGCGTCCGCGCCGCGGTGGCCGACCACCAGCGCCACGACCCGGTTGCGCAGCGCGATCGGCAAAAGCAGCGCGGTCGGCGGCTTGACGCCGCCCATGCGCACGAGCATGCCGTCCACGTCCGGATGGCCCGAGACGATCGGCCCAATGTAGGGGGCTCCGCTGCGCACCGCCGACTGGAACGCCGACGGCACGTCGAGCGGGACGATCACCTGCGCGATGGCGTCCGCGTCGATCTCGCTGCCCGCGATCGCGACGCGGCCGATCGCGACGCCGCCCTGGACCGTGAGCAGCCCGGCGTACCAGGTGCGCGACCGCACGCCGCGCAGCAGCGCGCTGAACACCGCGTCCCGGTCGTCGGCGGCAGCGAGGGCGGCGAGCGCGTCGGACACCGACAGCGGCGACGGATCCGCCAGCCCGATCGCCGCGGGCGGCGGAACCGCGGCGTGGCGGTCCGTGACCGCGGCCGGCGGCGCGATCTTGACCTTGGACGACGGCGGGCCGGGCGGTTCGACCGACGGCGCCCGCACTTCGATCTCCCCGCGGACGAGCTGCTCGCGCGGCTGCGTCGCCTCGGCCGACCCCGCGTCCGCAATCGGCTCGGGTACCCCCGTGCTGAGTTCGCCGGCCGCCGGCGGCTCGGCCTCGAGTTCGACGGCGGTCTCGATCTCACCGGGCTCCGCATCGCCGGGCGGCGACTCGCCCTCGCCGCCGCGCGATGCGGCGACGTCGTCGGGCGCCGCGCCGTCGCCGTCGGAAACGGTCACGCGGTGCATGATCAACGTCGACCGGCTGCTCGGCGGCAGCGGCACGTCGACCACCTCGACGTCGCCGTCGCCCGCAAGCCCGGGGTCCTCGACGATGACCGTCTTCGGCTTGCCCACCGGGGTCGGTCCGGCCTCCGCGGCGCGCGCCGCGAGTGCCGCAAATCGCGCGTCCGTCTCGCGGCCGTATGCCCGGTCGAACAGCACGTGGAAGCGGTACTCGGGCACGACGAGCGGCTGAATCGGCAAGCCCAGCGCATCGGCGCACTCCTCGAGCACGCCGAAGTCCACCGGCTCCTTGACCGCGACGCGCAGCGTGTCGCCGTCGTACGACAGCGGCGCGACGCCGAACTGCATCGCGAGCGCCTCGGGAAGAACCTTGACCGCCTCGGCATCGAATACGTCCGTCTCGGCGCGGGTCGCCGGCGGCACCCCGGTCGCGAGCGACAAGTACTGGACGAGTCGCTCCTCCGGCACCAGGTTCATCTCGAGCAGCACCGTGTCCAGGTTGCCGCCGAAGATCACCTGGCGCTGAAACGCCCGCTCCATGCGCTTGACGCTCACGAGGCCGTCGCGCACCAACAGCGAGCTGAGCCGAGAGGGCATAGAACAGTGATCAGTTGCGGTCCAGGACCACGTAGGTTCCCGACAGCCAGTCGTGCAGGCCCCGGCGCTCGCGGTCGAACCCGATCCACAGAAATCCGAGCCCCAGGGTCGCAACGCACGCCAGGTAGCCGAGCGTGCGGATCGCCGACCGCGCGATCGACGGCGGGTCGCCGTACAGGTCGATGATCCGCATGTGTAGCAGGCGCATACCGGGCGTGCGGGCCAGCGTGACGTGAAACAGGAACAAGTAAATCACACCGATGGCCGCCGCGAGGCCGATCGCACCCCACAGCGCGGGATCCTGAGTGAGCGCCAGGTCGAGCCAGAAGTCGAGGCCGCGGTGGCGCGTCGGCGGCAACGCCACTCCCGCGACGCCCGACGCGACCCACCACAGCAGCGCCGCGATCGGCGAGACGATCGCGGCGTCGACGGCGGCGCCGGCGCCGCGCCGCCAGAAGCCGGCCGCGAAGAACGTGGGGGCGCGGGACCGGCGCACGGCGCGGGCGGAGGCGGACTCCGGGCCGGCGCCGGCCACAGGGGCGCCCGCCGCGTCCGCGCGCGGGGCGGGCGCGGCGTCCGCGCCGGGGCCATCCGGGCCCGCGGGCGGAGCGGACGGGGCCCGGGCCCCTTCGGAGGTGACGCGCGCGGCCATCGACCCGTATACCGTACTCACAATCCCGCCCGCGGGAAACGGCTGCGCGCCGCGATCCAGGCGCGCAGCGCGATCCCGGCTCGCGAGCCCCGGCGACGAGCGCGCAGGCCGCGCCGTGCGTCACTCGGGCGCGCCGAGATCGCCGGCGAGCGCGCCGGCGATCGCGGCCGCCGCGACCGCCGCCGTCTCCGCGCGCAGGATGCGCGGGCCGAGCGCGACCGGCGTCCACCCCGCTGCGCGCGCGGCCTCCACCTCGCGCGGCTCGAAACCGCCCTCCGGCCCGACCGCGATCCCGACCGGCCCGCGAGCACCGGCCAGCGCCGCCGCGAGCGACGGCGCGCGCGCCGCCTCCCACAGCACCACCCGCCGCGCATCCGGCCCGACGGACGCCAGCGCCGCCTCCCAGTCGGCCACCGGTTCGATGTCGGGCATCGTCGCGCGGCGGCACTGTCGCGCCGCATCGGCGGCGATCGCGCGCCAGCGGCGCATGCGGCGGGCAGCGCGATCGCCGTCGAGCCGCACGACGCTGCGCGCGGTGCGCGCCGGGACGATGTACGACGCGCCGAGTTCCACGAGCTTCTGGATCGCCCAATCCATCCGCTCGCCCTTGATCAGCGCCAACACGACCGTCAGCGGCGCGCACGGCTCGGCGGCGGCGCGCGGCGGCTCCACCCGCAGCGTCGCGCGCTCCGGCCCGACGACCCCGACCACCGCGCCGGCGACGCGGCCTTCGCCGTCGAACAGTTCGACCGCGTCGCCGACGGCGAGCCGGCGCACGCGAAACAGGTAGTGGTAGTCGTCGCCGTCGACGACACAGTCGCCGGCGCGAAGCCGGTCAGGTGGCATATACAACCTACAGGTCACGGGGCGCGCAACTCGATCGACGACCACTCGGGGTCGCGCTCGGACCGGTCCACCCGCACCCGGCGCAGCCCGGCGGCGACGAATGCGTCGGCCACCTCGACGACCTGCTCGGTCAACAACCCCGACAGCACGAGCGTGCCGCCGGGCGCGAGCCGCGCGACCATCGGGTCGCGCAGCGCCAGGTGAACCGGCGCCTGAATGTTGGCCAGGATCAGCGGAAACCGCTCACCGATCGCGTCGATCGGACGCAGCGCGCACTCCACGCGAGCGCCCACGCCGTTCCGTGTGGCGTTGTCCCGCGCGGCATCGACCGCGAGCGGGTCGATGTCCACCGCGACGCCGGTGGCGTCCGGCCACAGCTTCGCGGCGGCGATCGCGAGGATGCCGGAGCCGGTGCCCAGGTCCAGAAAGCGGTCGACCGGGTCGATCCGCTCGACCGCCGCGAGGCAGAGCTGGGTCGACGCGTGCGAGCCGGTGCCGAACGCCATGCCCGGATCGAGGTGGAGGACGACGTCGCCCGGCGACGGCTCGTAGCGCTCCCAGCTCGGCACGATGACGATCCGGTCGGTAACCCGCTCGACGCGGAAGTAGCGCTTCCACGCATCGCGCCACTCGGACTCCGGCACCGCCGGCCGCGCGGCCACCGCCGACGGCGCGAGGCCGAACGCGCCGACCGCAGCCCGCGCGGCGGCGACGGCAGCCTCCTGCCGGTCCCACTCGACCCAGAACACGACCTCGCCGTCGCGGAGCTGAGCCCCGTTCGGCGCCACCGCCGCCGCGACGTCCTCGGCGAGGTCGTCGGCGACCGTCACGACGATCTCGACCCATTCGGCCATTGCCGCCGGGTGTACCAAAAATTTGCCCCGGCGGCGCGGCGGGGGCAGCGTCGGCACATGCACGTCATCGCGATCGCAAACCAAAAGGGCGGCGTGGGCAAGACGACCACCGCGGTCAACCTCGCGGCCGGGCTCGCTCGCCGCGGCTTCCGCACGCTGCTGGTCGACCTGGACATTCAGGGCTCCGCCACCGCGACACTGCTCGGCCGCGGCGCCGTGCTCGGCCCGACGATCGCCGACTGCCTCGTCGACGAAACGGGATTCGACGACGTGCTCAGCGACACGTCGACCGATCGGCTGTGGGTCGCGCCCTCCGGCGAGGCGATGGCCACCGTCGACATGCACCTGGCGAACGCGCTCGGTCGCGAACGCGTGCTGCAGCGCTGCCTCGCCGCAACCCGTCCGGGCGAATTCGACGTGGCCATCATCGACACGGCGCCCTACCTCGGGCTGCTCACGCTCAACGCGCTCGTCGCCAGCGATCACGTGATCGTGCCGGTGACTTGCGAGTATCTGCCGATCCTCGGCCTCAAACTGTTTCGGGACATGCTCGCCAAAGTGCGCGCGCGCGCCGGCGCACGCGCCGAGATCCTCGGCTACCTGCTCACGATGGTCGACCGCCGCGAGCGGATCACCGGCGAAGTCGAGCGGCTGCTGCGCCGCACGTTCGGCGACCTCGTGTTCCCCGAACCGATCCGCGTGAGCACGCGGCACAAGGCGAGCAGCTCCCACCGCCAGACGATCTTCGAGTACGACCGGCCCGGCAGCCGCGGCCGCCGCGACTACGAGCGCCTCACCGACGACGTGATCGCGCGCGCGGGGCTGCGCGGCGCAGGCACCGCGCGCCCGCCGGCAGATGGCGCCGCGACCGCGGCCGGCGCCGCGACGGCAAGCTGATCGGCCGCCCCCTACAGCCCGCGTTCGGTGGACGCGCGGCCCCGTCCCACGGGCACGTCCACGCCTTCGGCCGCGCCGAACACCGGGATCGTCGCGCGCGCAGCGATCTCGCCGACGAGTGCGTCGATGTCGTCGTCGGTCGCGTCCGGACTGTGGTGGAACAGCGCGAGCGCGCGCGCGCCCGCCGCCTCGGCGCAGGCCAGCGCGTGGCTCACCGCCGAGTGTCCCCAACCGCGCCGCGCGTCGTACTCGAAGTCCGAGAACATGGCGTCGTGAATCAGCAGGTCCGCGTCGCGCGCCAGGTGGACCGCCGGCCCGTACGGCCCGTCCTCTGGATGCTCGATGTCAGTCATGTGGACGACCGTGACCCCGTCGGCGGTGATGCGAAACGCCATCGTGTCCATGCCGCCATGCGGCACGCGGTCGCACGCCACTTCGAAGCCCTCGATCGGCAGCGACGACGACGGTTCGATCGTCTCTACCGACACGCCGGCCGCGAGGTTCTCGAGCCCGTACAGCGGGCTGTAGTGCGGGTTGAGCTGCATCTGGAGCACCTGCTCGAGCGGCGCGTGCGCCACGCGGCCGCCGAGGATGCGGATCCGGTTGCCCTTGATGAAGAACGGCGTGAAGAACGGAAGGCCTTGGATGTGATCGATGTGCGTATGGGTGAGCAGCACCGGCAGCTCGCCGCGGCCGCGGCCGAACTCGCCCGCCATCAGCTCCTTGGCCAGTTCCGTCGCGCCGGTGCCGAGGTCGATCAGCAGCCGCCGGCCGGCGTCGTTCACGATCTCGACCGCGGACGTGTTGCCGCCGTAGCGCAGAAACTGCGGCCCAGGCGTCGCAAACGACCCGCGCACTCCCCAGAACCGGACCCTCACGCCCCCTCCTGTCCGCCGATGCGCAAGCTCAGTCCCTCCCGCGCGACGACCACGTCGATGCCGCGCCGCCGGCCGCGTTCCGCGTACGTCGCGGCGATCTTGTCCATCATCTCGTCGGTGTGTCCGGGGGCGTGGTGATACAGGACGATCCGGCGCACGCCCAGTCCGTCGCACAGGTCGAGCGCGTGGTCGGGCGTGCTGTGACCGTAGTGCGGAAACTGCGCGTACTCCTCGGGCAAGAAATGCGTGTCGTAAATGACGGTGTCGGTGCCGCGGAGCGCCTCGCGCAGATCCCGCTCCATCTGAGCCAAGGCCGCGCGGTCCTCGTCCGTCGGCTCCTCCGGTCCGGCGAGAAAATGTTGTTTGTGCAACATGTCGGTAAACGGCGCCGTGTCGCTCACGTACGCAAGCCGTGTGCCGTCGGCTTCGACGCGATACCCGACGGCGCCGAACGGGTGGTTGAGCGCCACCGGCAGAACCGAGAACGAGTCCACCTGAAACGATTGCCCGGGCACGACCTCGTGAAACTCGAAATCGGCAGGCACGGCCTCGAGGTTGACCGGGAAGAACTCGTGGCGCGTGATGCCGCCGATGACGTGTTGCAACTCGTCGGTCGCCGCGCGCAGCGCGTAGATGGAGATGCGCGTGCCCTCGAGGTAGGCGGGCTCGAAAAACGGCAACCCCTGGATGTGATCCCAGTGCACGTGGGACAGCACGATGTGGTAGTGCCACGGTCGGTCGCCCTGTACCTCGGCCAACTTGTGGCCGAGCCCGCGCAACCCCGTGCCGGCGTCCACGATCAACGTGCGGCCGTCGTCGGAGCCGACTTCGACGCACGAGGTCTGTCCCCCGTACCGCACCGTGGTCGGCCCCGGTACGGGGTAGCTACCCCGCACCCCCCAGAACGAGATGCGCATGCTGCGCCGAATCATAGCCGATCGGGTGGGCAAACCCGAAAGCGCGGCGGGCGCCGTTTGACGCCTCCGGCCGCGCCCGGGCCGATGGCCGGCCGCGCCCGATCGCCGTGGCGCACCGCCGCCCGCGGGCGCGTCGCGCCCCGCGCCGCCGCTTGAGGCCGCCGGCGGCGCCGCATAGGATGGCGCGATGACCGACCGCAACCGCGAGCCGCGGATCCTCGTGATGGGCTGCGGCGGCATCGGCGGCACCGTCGCGGCCCACCTCCTCGAGATCGGCGCCGACGTCACCGCCGTCACGACCAACACGGGCATCGCCGACGCGGTCGCCCGACGCGGGTTTCGCCTGCGCGGCGACGGGGACGCGCGGGACGTGCCCGGCCGCATCCACGTCGGCATCCCCCCCGGCGCCGGCCCGTTCGACTTCGCGCTGCTCGCGACCCAGCCGCCGCAGGTCGAGGCCGCCGCGGCGACCGCTCTGCCTCACCTGGCCGACGACGGGGCGCTCGTCTGCTTTCAAAACGGCCTGTGCGAGCTGCGCGTCGCCGAACTGGCCGGTCCCGACCGCGTCATCGGCGCGGTCGTGGCGTGGGGGGCGTCGATGCCCGAACCGGGCCTGTACGACCGCACCGCGCCCGGCGGGTTCACGATCGGCCGGCTCGACGGGCCGCCCGACGACCGGGCGCTCGAAATCGGGCGGCTGCTCGAGGCAGTCGGGCCGGTCGCCTACACGAGCAACCTGCTCGGCACGCGCTGGAGCAAACTCGCGATCAACGCGGCGATCTCGTCGCTCGGAACCCTCGCGGGCGAACGCCTCGGCCCGCTGGTGCGCGTGCGGCGCTACCGGCGCCTGTGCCTCGAAGTGATGACCGAGGTCGTAGCGGTCGCCGCCGCCGAGGGCGTGTCACTCGAAAAGGTATCCGGCACGATCGATCTGGACTGGATTGCGCTGACAGACGCCGAGCGACGCGCGCGCACCGGTACGCCGTCGCTGGCGGCCAAACATGCGCTGCTGGTAGCCGTCGGCATGCGCTACCGGCGACTGCGATCGTCGATGTTGTCGGCGATCGAGCGGGGTCGGCCACCGGCGATCGATTTTCTCAACGGGGAAGTCGTCGCCCGAGCGCGGTCGCACGGGATCGACACGCCGCTGAACGCGCGGATCGTCGACGCGGTGTGGGCGCTGGCGCGCGGCCAGGCCCGGCCGAGTCGCACGCTGCTCGATCGCCTGTACGCCGACACCCGCGCGGCGACGGCGTAGCCTGCGGGTCGGCGCTCGCGGAGCCCGCGGGCGAGCCGTCGCCCCCGGTCGCGTCCCACGGCGGCCCGTGATGTCGCGCGGCGGCCTGTGGTAGGGTCGGCGACCGCATGAGCGACAAGGACGGCTACGACATCGTACTGTTGCCGGGCGACGGAATCGGCGTCGAGATCGCCGAACAGGCCCGCCGGGTGCTCGACACCGTTGCACGCGCCACCGGCGTGACGTTCCAGGTCGAGGAAATCCCCTGCGGCGGCCAGTTCTACCTGGAACACGGCGCGCGCGACTGGCCCGAGGGGTCCGAGGAAAAGTGCGCGGCGGCCGACGTCATCTTGCTCGGCGCCGTCGGCTGGCCGTCGCCCACGGGGACCGGACCGGTGACGATGCCGGACGGCAAGATGGCCGGATGGTCGCCGGTCATCGGCAACCGAACCCGTTTGAACCTGTACGCGAACGTGCGCAAGGTCAAGCTGCTGCCGGGCGTGCGCCATCGCATCAGCGGCCGCCACCAGCAGGTGTGGCAACCCGGCAGCGTCGACATGGTGTTCGTGCGCGAGAACACCGAGGATCTGTACGCGGGCATGGGCGGTACGCTCGCGCCGGGCGGCCGCGCGGTGCTCGCGACCGACACGCGCGTGATCACGCGGGCGGCCTCCGAGCGGGTCATCCGGTACGCATTCGAACTGTGCCGCCGGCGCGACCGCGGCGCGCCCAAGGACGGCAAAAAGCGCGTCACCTGCATCGCCAAGGACAACGTGATGCAGGGCTGCAAGCTGTTCGCGTCGATATTCGCCGAGATCGGCGAGGAGTACCCCGACATCGAAAAAGACTACGCGATCGTCGACGCGTTCACCCAGTGGCTGATCACCCAGCCCGAGTACTACGACGTGTGCGTGACGACCAACATGTTCGGTGACATCGTCACCGACCTCGCGTCCGTGCTGCAGGGCGGCATGGGGATGGCCGTCGGTTGCAACGTCGGCGACGACCACGCCATGTTCGAGCCGATCCACGGCAGCGCGCCGAAACACGCCGGCAAGGACAAGGTCAATCCGATGGCCATGATCCTTTCGGTGGCCGAGGCGCTCGAATGGCTCGGCCACCGCAAGGGCGACGACCGCCTGCGCGCCGCCGCGCGAGCGATCGAAGACGCCGTGGCGGCGGTGTGCGAAGCGGGCGCGCCGCTCACGTACGATCTCGTCGGCCCGGATCGGGCGGCGCCGATGTCCGAGGTCGGCGCCGCCATCCGCCGCGAGATCGCCGCGCGGCTGGCCGCGCTGCGCGCGTGACCGAGCCGCACCAGCCCCCTCGACCCGCGCGCGACCGCGCCTGCCGCGTGACCGGCGCCGCACCGTTCGGCAGGCTGCGGCAATGCGTGATGTCGACACGTTGCACGACAGCCTGCCGGCGGTGAAGATCGCCGTCGGGTCGCGCGTCGATGTGACAGATTCTGGCGCGGCCACACGGAGGACCACCGATGAAACGCCTTGGACTGACCTTGCTTACCCTGTCCGCCCTCGCCGGCGCCGCCGGCTGCAACGAGACGACCGCCGGCGCGCAGGGCAACGTGCTGTTCACACCCGACCGCTGCGACCTCGTGGGCAGCGGTTGCACGTTCGACGACAGCGTGGCGGTGGGCGGCACGTTGATCGTGCACATCACCGGCGCCGAGGGGAGCAGCACCGCCGGCTTCGACCTGCAGTCCGACGACCCGACGGTGCTGTCGGTCCAGCCCGTCGACGACGTCGGCGGTAAGCCGACGTGGGAACTCGCGGGCACCGGCGCGGGCGTCGCGCGCCTGGTCGCCGTCGACCCCGACGGCAACGATGTCGACTTCCTCGAGGTGTCGGTCCAGGAGATCGACAACCTCGGGCTCGTCAACACGATCGGCGACGCCGTCGGCGGCCCGGTAAACGACCCGGACTACCACGAGATCTGGACGCTCAACGCCGGCGTCGAGACGTGGTTCCACGTCGAACCGCGCGCCGGCACCGGCCGGCTGATGGGCGTGCTGCAATACGACGTCGTGATCGACGACTTGCTCGATCAGAACCTCGTCGAAGGCTCCGACGTCGTCGGCGGCTTCTACAAGATCAACGCTCCGGCCGGCAACTACACGCTCAGCGTCACGGCCGACAATGGCACGCCGCTGGACGTGCTGTTTCAGGTCCAGTAGGCAGGAGGCCGCCGATCTGCTGCAGCCGTCGCGCTCCTCGCGACGCCGGCGGCGTTCGCCCCACCCGCAAGGCTCGCCCTCCGGCGTTCGCCCCACTCGCAAGGCTCGCCCGCCGTCGGTCGGCCCGCGTTGCCGGCCCCGCGATGTGCATCGCGATACCGTGCAGGGGACCGGCGCACGCCCATTCGGCGGCGTCCGCGCGGCCGGCCTCACGCCAGCGGCTCGATCACGAGCCGGCCGTTGCGCGCGCGGATCACGAACCCGCCGGCAGCGACCGGCCGGTGGAATCCCGTGCGCCGCGGCGCGGCGTGGCGCGCATGCGCGCCGTAGCCGTAGCCGTAGCCGTAGCCGAAGCGGCGCGCCATCTCGAGCTCGGCGGTTCCCATGAACCAGATGACGACTGCGAGCAGCACCATGTACAGGTGCAGCGTCAACAGCCCGACGACCCCGAGCGCCAGCGAAAACCACCGCGCTACGGTGACCGCGACCTCGGTCGCCGCGACGAACGGCATCCGGCGCGTGAGCAGCGCGCGCAGGATGCGACCGCCGTCCATCGGCAGCGCGGGGATCAGGTTGAACGCGCCGACGATCGTATTGAGCCAGCCGAATAGCGAAAACAGCCACCAGCCGGTGATCGCCGACAGGACGAAGCCGACGCCGCCGAGCGCAAACGAGACGGCCGGCCCGGCCGCCGCGATCGCGATCTCGTCGCCGGCCGAGCGCGGCTGGCGCGTGAGCTTGGCAGCGCCGCCGAAAAAGTGCAGCTCGATGCCGGCGACGGGCACCCCGAGATGACGGGCCATCAGCGCGTGGCCGAGCTCGTGCAACAGGACCGAGCCGAATGCGAGCAGCACCAGCGCGACCCCGGCCACCCCCCCCGTACCACAGTAGCGCCGCGGCGAGCAGCGCGAGGAACGACACGTTGACCTCGATCGGAAAGCCGGCGAGCGTGCCGATGCGATACGACCGGAACATGGCATCAAGGTAAGGCCGCCGGGGCCGGCGTCAAGCCGCGCCGGCGGCCACCACGCCGTCCAAGTCCGCGAAACTGTGCTACATCACCGCCCCATGGCGCACGAGTTCGTCTACGTCATGAAGGGCCTCGGCAAGGTCGTCCCGCCGAAGCGGCAGATCCTCGACAACATCTGGCTGTCGTTTCTGCCGGGCGCGAAGATCGGCGTGCTCGGCCCCAACGGCGCCGGCAAGAGCAGCCTGCTGCGCATCATGGCCGGCGTCGACACCGACTTCATCGGCGAGGCCTGGGCGGCCGACGGGATCAAGATCGGATATCTGCCGCAGGAGCCGCAGCTCGACCCGACCAAGGACGTGCGCGGCAACGTCGAGGAGGCGCTGCGCGACACGCGGGCGCTGCTCGATCGGTTCGACGAGCTGAACATGAAGCTCGCCGAAGACCTGTCGCCGGAGGAGATGGACAAGGTCATGGCCGAACACGCGCGGGTGCAGGACGCGATCGAGGCGGCCAACGCATGGGACATCGACCGGACGGTCGAGATCGCGATGGACGCGCTGCGCCTGCCGCCCGGCGACGCCGACGTCACCACCCTGTCCGGCGGCGAGCGCCGCCGGGTCGCCCTGTGCAAGGTGCTGCTCGAGCAGCCCGACTTGCTGCTGCTCGACGAGCCGACCAACCACCTCGACGCCGAGTCGGTCGCGTGGCTCGAGCGCTACCTCGCCGAGTTCCCCGGCACGGTGGTCGCGATCACCCACGACCGGTACTTCCTCGACAACGTCGCGGGTTGGATTCTCGAACTCGATCGCGGCCGCGGCATCCCGTTCGAGGGCAACTACTCCGCATGGCTCGAAGCCAAACAAAAGCGGCTCGAACAGGAAGAAAAGCAGGCCAGCGCGCGGCAAAAGACGATCGCGCGCGAGCTCGAGTGGGTGCGTTCGTCTCCGAAAGGCCGCCACGCCAAGCAGAAGGCTCGCCTGTCGCGCTATGAGGAGATGGTCGAGGAGGCAGAGCGCGCCGGCCGCGACCCGGCGCTCGAGATCCACATCCCGCCCGGGCCGCGCCTCGGCGCCGACGTGCTGCGCGCCGAGCACGTCTACAAGGGATACGGCGACCGGCTGCTCATCGAAGACCTGTCGTTCGAGCTGCCGCGCGGCGGCATCGTCGGCGTCATCGGGCCCAATGGGGCCGGCAAGACCACATTGTTCCGCATGATCACCGGCGAGGAGCAGCCCGATTCAGGGACGCTCGCACTCGGCGACAGCGTCGTACTCGGCTACGTCGACCAGTCGCGCGACGCGCTCGACCCGGAGAACACCGTGTGGGAGGAGATCTCTGGCGGCTCCGAGCACATCGAGGTCGGCTCGCGCACGATCAGCTCGCGCGCCTACGTGTCGAGCTTCAATTTCCGCGGCCCCGACCAGCAAAAGCGGGTCGGCGACCTGTCGGGCGGCGAGCGCAACCGCGTTCACCTGGCCAAACTGCTGCGCAAGGGCTGCAACCTGCTGCTGCTCGACGAACCGACCAACGACCTCGACGTCGACACCCTGCGCGCACTCGAGGACGCGCTGCTGGCGTTCGTCGGCTGCGTCGTCGTGATCAGTCACGACCGCTGGTTCCTCGACCGCATCGCGACGCACATCCTTGCGTTCGAAGGGGATAGCCACGTCGAGTGGTTTCCCGGCGGCTACGCCGACTACGAGAAAGACCGCCGCCGTCGACTGGGCGACGACGCGCAGCCGACGCGCATTCGCTACAAGCCGCTCACCCGCTAGCTGGCTGGTGCGTATAGGCGCGCCAGCGAGATGCGAGGCGAGCTTCGGCGCTCGCCCGCGGCGCACGAAGGCGCGCATCCACATACGATACCGAACGGCGCGCGGACGTACGCCGAAGATCGCCCGCAGATCGCGATCGCAGCCAGCGGCGGTGCGCAACGGCCACCGAGCGCGCAGCGGACCGCCGCCACCGCGTCGTTGCCGCAGCGGTCCGCCTCCGCGCCGGCGGCGCGGTACACTGCGCAACCTACGCCGTGCACATTCGCATACTGACCTGGAACATCCACAAATGCATCGGCGGGCTCGACCGCCGCTACGATCCGGAACGCGTCCGCGCGGTGATCGCCCACTACGATCCCCACTTTGCGCTGCTTCAGGAAGTCGACGACGACGCGCCGCGGTCGAACCACGACCGCCAGGTCGACTTGCTCGGTGACGCGCTCGGCATGCGCGTACGCACGTACTTCCCAAACGTACGCGTCCGCCGCGGCGGTCAGTACGGCAACGCGATCCTGGCGAAGTTCCCTCTGACCGATACGCAGAACATCGACCTGACGATACCGCTCAAGAAGCGAAGGAGCGTGCTCCACGCGCGGTTCCGCGTGCGGCTCAACGGCATGCGCGGCAAACGGACTCGCACGCTGCACATTTACAACATGCACCTGGGCCTGTCGGGTGCCGAACGCAAGATCCAACTGCGCAAATTTCTCGACAGCCACCCGTTCGTCGGGTTGCACGGCGACACGCCCATCGTCGTCGGCGGCGACCTCAACGATGTGTGGGGTACGCTCGGCCCCAAGTTGCTCGAGCCGGCCGGTTTTCGCGCGATGCCCACCCGGCTGCGGACGTTTCCCGCCTACGCGCCGGTCCGCGCACTCGACGCGATCTACGTGCGCGGCCGACTCGCGTTCCGCAACGTGTTCCGCGGCCAGACGGACCTCGCCAAGCGGGCATCGGATCATTTGCCGCTGATTGCCGATCTGGAAATCACGTGACTCGCCCGACGACGAGCGTGATGTCGTCGACCGCCGGCTGCCCCGCTTGATGCATGGCGACCTCGTGCGCGATCCGTCCGAGCATCGCGTCGACGTCGCCGCCCTCGCCACCGATTCGGCGCAGCGCGCGTTGGAACCGGCGGTCGCCGTACAGCTCGCCGGCGGGGTTCGTGCACTCGACGACCCCGTCCGTGTACCACACGAGCACGTCCCCCGGCGCGATCGCCCGCGTGTGCGCCACATACTCGGGGCTCCCGGTCGACCCGAGCGGATTTCCGCGCGCGACGAGCACGTCCAGGCGTACGCGACCGCCGGCCGATCGGATCAAGTAGGGCACGACGTGGCCGGCGTTCGCGAACGTGACCGACCGATTGCGAACATCGCACAGCGTCGCGAAGCACGTCATGTGAAAGGAGTCGCCACCGACGCGCCGCACCGCACGGTGAAGCAGGTCGAGCAACCGGACGACGTCGAAGTGACCGCCCATCACGCGCACCGCGACGTCCGTACACCCTTTCGCGGCAGCCGTGACCATGGCGGCCGCGACCCCGTGCCCGGTCACGTCGCCCACGACGACGAGGACTCGACCGTCCGGCAACGCGGAACTCGACCACCAATCGCCGCCGCACCGGCTGGCCGGCGCATACAAACCGGCGAGTTCCACGCCGGCGTATGCGACGTGCCGGCGACCGGCCACGAACGCCTCCTGCACGGCCGCCGCCAGCTCGACCTCCTTGCTCAAATCCACTCGCGTCCGGGTCTCGCGCACCATCCGCGCATAGACCACGGCTGCGCGCGCATGGTCGCTCGCGCGTACGACGAGGTCGCGCTCGACTGGCCGGAGCGCGCGCTCGCCGGGGAGCCCACCGATCATCAGAAGTCCGACGACTTCGTCGCCGGACACGAGCGGCGACACGATCTCGGCGCCGTACACGTCGAACAGCCGCTCGAGCGCGTCGCGCATGTCGCCGAGCCGCGCCGCGACCAGTTCGTCCCGCGCGATCGGGGAACTTCGGTCCGCGAACCACGCGACGAGCAGCGGATCCGGCGTCGCCGACTCGACGAGCACGTCGCCGCTATCGTCCGACCACGAGTAGTCGCGCTCGGACGGCACGATCAGATAGACGCGGCGCGCGCCGAGCGACGACTCGAACAGGTCGCGTGTGGCGGCGCCGATCTCGTCCACCGTTCGCGCCGCCCGCGCCCGCTCCGCGTACCGAGCGAGCGCGCGCTCCTGCGGTGTATCGGGCTCCGGCGGCGTCTCTGCCACGTACGCGACGAGACTGGCGACCGCTCGCGTGCCGAGGAAGACGCCGCTGGCGGCGGCCGCTGCCACCGCCGGCGACTCGGCGCCGAGCGCGAACCAGGTGCCGACCCCGGCGGCGGCGAACACGAACGCCCAGCGGAACGCGCGCGGATCGATCGCGGCCGATCGTATCAAGTCGTGCGCGACGAGTGCGCGCAGCGCGATCACCGCGGCGATTCCGACAAACAGCCACGACATCGGGTACCACCCGTAGCCGTACGAGAGCGCCGAGTCGAAGCCGCCGAGCGCTGCCACGCCGAACGCCCACAGCGCGTCCTTGTACTGGCGACGGCGCAGCGCCGATGTCTCCGCATCGAGCGCGCGCACCAGCTCCAGCCCGCCGATCGCGATGAACGCGCCGACGGTGGCCGCCGGTAAGAATCCCAACGTGCTCGCACGGCCGACTAGCACGCCAGACGCGGTCGCGCGGGCGCCGGCGGTCACCCAGTCGGTTACGGCCGCAACCGTCGACACGGCAAGCGCCACCGCGAAGACGCCGGCGAGCAGCCCGCGCCGGCGCGCCAGGCGATTGCACAGCGCGAGATCGAACGCGACGACGAACGCGCCCGACATCGGAGTGAACGCCACGCACCAGCGAGCGACGGCGCCCGCGACCTCCGGGTCGGCCGTGCATGCGTTGAGCCCGTACCCTGCAACGAATGGGATCGCGGTGACCAGAATTCCGAGAAACGCGGCGCGCAGCGCGGGGGCACCGCGGACGAATGCGACGTACAACGCGAGCGCAAGGAGCCCCGCGGATGCAAGCCAAAACGGAATGCTCGCTGCGGTCAATCGGTACGATGCGGGATCCAGCGCGGGGTGCACGATCACCTCGTCACGACCAATCGGTTGAACACGGCGAGGGCCTGATTGACCCACACCACGGCTTCGCGGCGGTCGTCCGCATCGAAGTCGGTCTTGCCGGCGAGCGTCTCCATTGGCGCGAGCGCCCGCACAAACGCATCACCGCCGTCGACCGCGGCGGTCTCCCCGGCGTCGACGGCCGCGCGTGCCGCGGCGAGCGCGTCGACGAACGCCGTCCGGGCGGCGGCGACGTCGGCGCGCGCGTCGCCTCGCGCCACCGCGGAGGCCAGGCGGCGCGCGGCGAGCGCAGCCGCGCGCAGCGGCCGGAGCGGCGATCGCGGTGACGCGACCAGTTCCGCCTCGTCCCAGCGGTCGCGCTCGGCCGCGATCGCATCGACCAGGCGCGAGTGCGCCTCCACCGCGCGCGCCAGCCCGCGCTGGAGCGCCGC
>RFGE01000144.1 GCA_003696105.1 Deltaproteobacteria bacterium
CGCGTTGCCGCACGCGCCGCAGTTTGCGGGGTCCGCCATCAGGTTGAAGTCTTCGTCGACGTCGCCGTCGCAGTCGTTGTCGCGGCCGTCGCAGACCTCGGGCGCCGGCGTGCACGGTGCAGCGTCGGTCGCCCCGTCGATGGTCGGCGCCGCGTCACCGACCGCGCCGGCATCGCGGCGTCCGCCGCCGTCGCCCACGCGGCCTCCGCCGTCGTCGAACGCGCCGCTGATGTGGTATGGCTCGACGTCGCACGCGACGAGCGCCGCGCACGCGGCCAGTGCGAGCGCGCGCAGAGCTCTCGCAGCGTCACCCGGCACGCACTCATTGTACCACCCCGGCGCGCGACTCCGCGAGGGGCTGCGCCGCAATCCCGCGACGGCGGCGACGGTGCGGCACGGGGCAGGTGGCGACCGCCAACGGCGAGGGACGGACCGGCTCAGGCGGTCGACTGGGCGGCGGACGGGCTACGGCGCGAGCTGTACGCGCGTCAGCGCCAGCGTTTCGGCGAACGCGCCCAGGTGAACCATGTGAGGTGCAGTGGCATCGCCGTAGGGGATGTCGTATCCGGTCAGGGTCGGATCGAGATCCACGTAGACGGCCGTGCCGAGAGGTCCGGTCCCATTGCCGGGAAGGTAGGTTCGCTCGCCGGCGTCGTAGCGAGGTTGCACGCCGTCGACCGGCTCGAACGCGACGCTCGCCGCCGGAACACCGGCCCGGTCTACTTGTACCGCGAAGATCGAGCTGCCTTCGGCCAGGGGGGCGCTGCTGTTTGCGACGATTTCCTCGACGAGTGCGCGGCGCATGACGGGTATTTCGACGCCCCTGGCCGCGCCGCCCGCGTCGAGTGAGACGAATACGGTGCTGCCGAACCAGTCGTCGTTGGCGACCGCGACGACGGCGATCGTCGTCGCTTTTTCCGGCGACGCGACGGCGAACGTACCGTCTGCGTCGGCCGTGGCGAACGTGATCAAGGTCGACACGATCAGTTCCGAATTCTCAGCCGGCCGACAATCGACGCGCTCGGTCAAATCGAAGATTTCGCATAGTCGGCCGCGAATGGTCGCGCTTGGCGGCGGCGGCGGCGCAGGTGGAGGCGGCGGCACACCCGGATCGCGCAGGGGATAGTGGTCCACCTCGCACGCGGCCATGCCCACGGCGAGGAACACGCTTGCCATGGCGATGCGCATCACCCGAGCGCGCTGGCGCGTCGCAGCGAGATCAGCCGAGCGGTCGGAGCAGAGCTGCGAGTAGCGCGGGTGTCTTGCGATCATGGACGACTACGGACCGCTGTGACGTCGGCGGGCGAACGGCCCCATTTGGAGCGCAGGCGCATGGCGATCATCGATGCCCATGCACGAGCGGCGCCATGTGCGTCACGACGCAAAATCGTCCGCTGTCATCATTGCAGCCGCAACCACACTTGGCGGCCCGTGCGCGCCTGGAACGTGAGTTCCGCCGTCTGGCCACTGGCGTTGAAACTCCCGGAAAAGTCGGCGCGTACGACTTTCGTCGTCCCGGACGCAAACACCACGCCGTTTGCCGTTGCGTCAGCGGTCGACGCGCCCGAACTGCCGAGCGACGTCGAGCTGATGATCGAGCCGGTGGCAAGGTTGACGCGGTGAAGCATCCCGGTCCCGGCGGTGCCGACTTCGTTGATATCCACGTCCGATGTCACGACGTACAGCTCGCCGCCGGCCACGAGCGCGGGAGCGAACACGCGCTGGCCGACGAGCGGGATGACGAACGGCCGTTCGGGCGTGTTGGGGCCGGTCTCCGACAGAGGCGTGAGCGCCGGATTCACGTTGAGCCGCACGCTCACGACGTAGCTGGTGCCGCCCGGCTCGACCCAGGTGGCGCCGTTGGGATCGACGTAACCGCCCGAGACGACGATGGCATAAAAGGTACCGGCATCGTCGCGGTAAATCGTCGGCGAGGCGCCGATGGGCTGCAAGTCCGTCGAGAACCGGAACAGTGGCCCCGGGTACACACTCGTGCCGGTCTCGGCGTCGAGTACCCATAGATCGCCGTACAGGGTCGGAACCACGATCTTGTCGAAGGTTCCGTCGTCGGACGTGTCGATGGCGGCGACGCCGCCGGGAATGCCGGTGGCCGGCAGCGGAGGTGTGCTGGTGCTGCGCGGCGGCGGATACAGGTGCTCGAACGGTTGGGACCACAACAACGACCCATCGCGCGCGGACAGCGCGGCCACGTAGACTCCCGCACTCCCGGTGCCACCGTTATTCGTGCTCACGATAACCGCCGGCTCGATCTGCCCGTTGATTCGGATCGGTCCCATGGCGAGCTCGAGGCCGACGCCCAGTTCAATTGCCGACCGGGCCGCAGGCGGGTTGGCTTCCCACAGCACCTTTGGTGCGCCGGGGTCCGTCACATCCATCGCAATCACCGCCGGTGCGGCGGCCGGATCGGCCGGGTTACCGGTGCCGAGTTGGAACGCCATGATCGTCCGCCACTCGCGCGTCCCGGTCCCGTCGAAGTCTCCGAACATGTCGGCCACCTTGGGGGAGCCGTCGATACGTTGCTCGTTGAGCCGCAGTCGTCCGAGCTGGGTGCGGGGAATGTACGCCCACAGCTCCCGGCCGGGTTGCGTGCAGGGCGCGACGTCGTCGGCGCAGATCGCGTGCAACATGCCGTCGAGGCCGCCAACGTAAATCATCGTCGGCCGTGTAGTGCCGGCCAACGGGCTCGACTCGATCAGAGCCATCGTCGACCGGTCGATGCCACCTAGGGTCGGAACGTCAGTGGTCCCCGCACCGCCCGATGGCCGGCCCGCAAGGATCTTCGAGATCAGAGTCGACACGTCCGTCGGCGTACCGCTGGGCAGCAAGAAGCTCCCGAGCGTCGATGTGCTTCCAGTGTGGAACGGCACTATCGTCGGCTTCACGCCGGGTTCGACCGTGGTGAAAACGGTACGGCAAGATCCGTCGAACGGGATCGGACAACCGGACGGGTTGGCGTTCGGCATGACGCCCGCAGCGTCCCACAGCGGCGCGCCCAGGTCCTGGTATTCCGTCGGATCGGCAGACAACAAGTTGGCGTCGTACGCGTACAGATGTCCCTTGCGATAGGGAAACACAAACGTCGATGCGTCACTCGCGCTGGAGTACGTGGTCGGTGTCTCGTCGGGGGAGTAGATGGTGGTCGAGCCCTGCAGGTACGTGAGCAGCGCCGCGAGCGGCGCGACGATCGGGCTCGAACGAACGAGCGCCAGCGGGGACGGCGGGTCCGGTGGAGCGACCTCGGCTTCGAGGTTGAGCATCGTGTTGAGCACGAGGCGCTCCCCGCCGGGCTTGCCATTGTAGTCGTGCCCGCCGAGATAAATGATGGGGCCTTTGGCCGGGTCGTTGTCCTTGCGCCGATACGTGTAAAAGTCCCACGCGCTCTTCGCGTCGACGTACGCGCCGTCTGGATCCGATTCCGCACGCAGGCAGCTGCCGGTGACGGCGTCGAAGTCGGCGCCCGCGCAACTCGAAATAAAACGCAGTGTTCCGTCCAAGTAGTGCGAGTCTCCGGGCGCGAGCGCGCCTTGCGTGTCCACCGTGACCGCGCACAGTGGGCATCCGGCGGGCCGCCAGTTGTGGATGTGGCCGCCGATCCCTTCGAAAGTAAGATCGCCTTTTTGTACGAACGGACTGGCGACCTCGCGGTGATGAACCCTTCGTTGGCGGACGCGTCGCCAAAGTTTCCCAGGCCGTTCTTCACCATGCCGTTGGTGAGCTGGAAGTGGCCGCTGAAGGAGGCGTCGACGTCGGGCGCGCCGCAGGTGAGCGAGCAGGCGGGCGCAGGGCCGCCTCCGCCGGTCGTGCTCGGGCAGGCGCCGCCGCCGCCGGGACTGTCACAGTTGGCCGGGGCGGCGTCTACGTCTTTTTCGAGCACGATCCCTTGCGAGTCGACCGCGACGCGGCAAGGAAACGGATTGACCGCCGCCTCGAATTTCCATTTTCCACGGCCATCCACCGTGACAGTGGCGATTTCGGCGCACGAATTCGCGTTGCGAATGATCACCGTGTCCCCCGGCGTTCCCCTCCCCTCGACCTTCAGCTTGCCGTTTTTTTGCTCCGCTTTGGTGAGTTCGAACGCGCCGCCACCGCCGCCGCCGCCGCCGAGTTTGAACGAGCCCTCGAAGGTTTCGATGGATGCGCACTCGGCGAACAGCGCGTGGCCGCTGTCCACGAACGCCGCGATCTTGTCGACGACGGCGTTGATGGTCGGGTCGCTGGTATCCCCCACCCAGTGCGGTGCCCACAGCGTCTGGTAGTTGCCGACCGTCAAGCAATCGTTCAAGAAGTCGTCCGGCGTCTCGAAGCGCCCGAAGATGGTCCCCGGCGCGCACGCCGTGCCCCCGGCGTCGGGCGTGAACAGGCCGGCGCGCATGAGGTATCCGTCCAGCACCGCAGAGGCGGCACCGCCGAGGTTGAGCAGCGCGAGGGGCCGCGGCGGGCCGTTGTAGCGGCGCGCGACCTTCGCGGTGAACGGCTTTTGCGCGACGTGCACGTCGACATCGACGAAGTCTGCGGCGTCGAAGATGCCTCGGGGCGGCGTGCCGACGCCGACGGGATCGCCGTTTTGGATCAGAGACAGTGCGAGCGGCGCGTCGGCCGCGGGGATCACGAACGGCGATCCGCGGTACTCGATCACGCGCGTGGGCGCGCAACTTGGCGTGTAAAACGAGTCGGTCGCACCCGTGGTTCGGTTGAAGAGCTTGACCGGCTCGCCATCGCCTCCATCGACCGCGAAGTCGGTGGAGTCGATCGCAATCTTCTGGTCGTCAATGATCACATTGACCGTGATGCCGTGCTCGAGCAAACGGTACACGAGGCCATAGGCGCGGATGACTCCGTTGTCGGCGGTCGAGTTCGGGCAGTAACACATCGGCGGGTTGCGCGTGTGCGCGAACGCCGTGTCGCCGGCGTATTGATGGCACTCATCCATCGGAATGATCAAGCTGCCGGCTTCGAAGGTCTGTACCGGATACGGCCCGAACGCACCCGCATGTCCGGATGTCACCGACCCAGCGTCGACCGACATGGCCACGAGTACGATCCCCAACGTGCGAAGCACGCGTGTCTTGTGGCGACCCAGTGTCATTGCGATACTCCCCTCGTGTTGGCTCGGTGCGCGAACGGAACCGCCGAACGATGACCGCGACCGGTCGCCGCGGTACCCCCTGGCTCGTCGGCCCGGCTCACGACCTCCTATTGTACTCGGGAACCGGCCTACTGAGTGCGCTTTTCGTCCTGGTAGCCGCACGGTGGGTGGAGCCGATCCGTCTGTTCTTTGCGCTCAATGTGGGATGTACACTCACACACTACGCGCCGACGTGGCTGCGCGCGTACGGCGATCGCGAGGAGCGGCGTCGCAACCGGTGTGCGGTGTGGCTGTTTCCGCCGGCCGTCGTCGTGCTCGCGGCGGCGACGTGGGAGCGGCAGACGGTGCTGGCGTTCGTGCTCTACGCGTGGGACCGTTTTCACGCGGTGATGCAGAATTATGGCTTTGCCCGGTTGTACGATGCCAAGCACGCGGGCGCCCCCGCGCGCTGGCGCCGCCTCGATCTAGCGTGGTTGACGGCGATGGCGGCCATGCTCACGGCGTGGAACATGGGGTTGCTCGTTCCGTTGCTCGAGCAACTTGAACGGGTCGGCATTCCGATCGCGCATCGGCGGGCGGTGATGACCGGGATTCGCGCGACCACCACCACGGTGGCGGTCGTGATCACGGCAATCTGGCTGTGGGACACGGTGCGCCGCACGCGGATCGACGGCCGGATCAATAGCGGGCGGCTCGCATTTCTCGCGTTGATCACCGCCGGCCACGGCGTGATGAATACAACGACGAACGTATTCCTTCTGGGTGCCCACGAAAAGGTGTACCACTCTGTGCAGTACTGTGTGCTGGTGTGGCACTACAACCGTAAACGGGTCGCGCACGCCCGGCCGGACGACGTGTCACCGCTACTGCGCTGGACGGCGGGACCGCGCGGCTTGTGGGTATATGTCGGCGTGCTGACGCTGTGGACGTCGATCGTGTTCGCGATCGACGCCGCGTGGTTCCGGCCGTTGGTCGGCGCGAGCGGCAATACCGGCCTGTACACCGCGCTGTTCGCGGCGCTGGCGCTCACGCACTACTACTTCGACTCGTTTCTGTGGCGCGTCCGGCGCGCGGACATCCGCGCGAACCTGTGACCATGTCGCGGTTGTGGACACGGCTGACCTACGCGAATTATCAGTTCGTCGCGTTTGTCGTCGTCGGCGGCGCACTCGCGGCGGTCGATGCCGCGTCGCCCGAAACGGCGTGCATGACGCGCCCCGTCGCGCTGTATCGGCTTGCGGTCGAACTCGATCCCGACTACGCGCAAGGACACTTCAATCTCGGCGTGTTCGCGCAGGCGCGCGGCGACTTCGATGCGGCCGTCGAGCACTATCGCGCCGCCCTGGCGGCCGATCCGCTCGACCACACGCCGCTGGTCAATCTCGGTCAGATCTACGTGCAGCGCGGCGAGTATCCGGCCGCCATCGCCGCACTCGAGAACGCCGCTCGTCACGGCCACGATGACGCAGCGGTCTGGACGTTGCTCGCGCGGGCTCATCGGGAGCGCGGGGAGATGGACGCGGCGCAGCGGGCCGCGGGGCGTGCGCGACGGCAGGCGCCGCGCGATCCCGACGTGTGGCGCGAAGTGGCGGCAGTGGCCCACGCCCGGGACGACTGGGATGGCGTCGAGGCGGCATTGGCGCGGGTAGTCGCGCTCGATCCTGCGGCCGCGGATGCCGTGTTCGGGCTCGGACGGGTCGCCGAACGCCGCGGGGCCGTCGACGAAGCCGTTCGGTTGTACGAGCGAGCGATCGCGATGGATCCGCGGCTGGTTCCCGCGTATGGCCGGCTCGCAGTGGTGGCTGTGGAGCGCGGCGAGACCGAGGCGGCGCGGCGATGGTTGCGCGAGTTGCTCCGCATCGCGCCGGACGATCCGACCGCGACGCATCTGCTCGAGTCGCTCGGCGGCCGCGCATCGGCGGGCCGACCTGCGGGGGCGGGCCGTTGACGTGGAGCAGGCTGCGCGCGCGTCAGACTCGTGTTTCGCCCTTTTCTAGGCCGAAAATTGGACCGGCCACGCCGACTCTGCGATGGGTTTGTTGGTCGCAAACCAACACGGAGGCAGCGTGGCCGGCAACCTTGTTCTCACATTTATTCGTGCACTGGCAATTTTTCGGTCAGCGCTTACAAAACCGAGCTTCGCGAACCTGATCGTATTGGCAACGGGCTGGGTACTGGATCCGGGCGCGGTTACGCAGGCGTTGGTCGTGACGCAGATGGCGGGCGCGACGGACTACGAAAAGTACCACCGGTTCTTCTCGCGAGGCACGTGGAATCCGGACGATCTGGGGCGGCGATTGTTTGACTGGATCATGAGCACGCTTCCGTCCGACGAGCCGATCCGGCTCGCGGTGGACGACACGGTCGCCCCGAAGAAGGGCGAGCACGTGTTTGGAGTCGACGCGCACATCGATGCCGTTCGCTCGACCAAGAAGTACAAGGTGTTCTGTCTCGGCCACTGCTGGGTGGTCTTGGCCGTGTTGGTGAAGGTTCCGTTCTCGAAGCACGTGTGGGCCTTGCCGATTCTGTTTCGCCTGTACCGAAACAAGAAGACGTGCGCCAACAAGAAGCTCCCGTATCGAAAGAAGACCGAGCTTGCCCGCGAGATGGTCGACCTCGTCGTTGGCTGGGCGAAGGGCCGCGCCGTCGAAGTGACAGGCGATTCCGCGTATTGCAACAGCACCGTTATCCATGGGCTTCCGGACAGCGTGCACTTCATCGGCGACATGAGACCGGATGCCGTACTCACCGCATTGCCACCCCAAAAGACAACCCGGCGTGGACGTCCGCGCAAACGCGGTCGTCGTCTCGCGTCGCCCGAGAAGCTCGCTAAAGATAGTCGGCGTCCCTGGCAGACCTGCGAGGTCAAACTCAACGGCAAGCCCAAGACGGTGCAGTACAAAGAGTGTTGGGCGCAGTGGTATCGAGCCTGTGGCACCCGCTTACTTCACATCGTCGTCGTTCGAGTCGAGACGGGATCGATCGGGCTGCGTACCTTCTTCGCTACCGACCGTCACCTAACCGTTGAGCAGATCCTTGAAGGATACTCCGGTCGCTGGGCCATTGAGGTTAGCTTCAGGAACCTGAAGCAGTTGCTCGGCTTCGCCGATTCCTCCGCGCGTAAACCCGAGGCAGTCAAGCGCGTCGCGCCCTTCGTCGGCATGACCTACACGCTGTTGATTCTGTGGTTCACCGAGCACGTCTACCAGACTCCTTATGCCACTCCGCCGTTCCGTCCTTGGTACCCGCACAAGAGCGGCCTGTCGTTCGAAGACATCCTGCGCGCCGCACGTCGCGTGTTGAACCCACAGCGGTTTCTTGATCTGCCCACCCTTCTCGACAACTTACACAATTCCAACATCGACCTTGAACCGCCGGCTACGCCACGCCAAGAGGCAGCTTGAAGGGCGAAACACGAGTCAGAAG
>RFGE01000145.1 GCA_003696105.1 Deltaproteobacteria bacterium
AGGTAGGTCGAGCCCGGCAGGACCTGTCGCGGCACGCTCACGTACCGCGTATCGGCTCGGGCCGCTCGCGGTTGCGCGCGAAAATCAACCCGGGTGGGGCCTCCCCGAAATAGGTCGAGCCCGGCAGGACCTGTCGCGGCACGCTCACGTACCGGCTATCGGCTCGGGCCGCTCGCGGTTGCGCGCGAAAGCCAACCCGGGTGAGGGCTCCCCAACCCGGGTGAGGGCTCCCCCGGGTGAAATCAACCCGGGTGAGGGCTCCCCAGATTCCGCGCGCATGCGCGAAATCGGGGCCTCACATGAGGGGGAACTTCAGACTAGAACGTTGACACGGAGTTGCGAATGACCGGGGGGAACACAACGTTCAACCGTGCGAAGTCAGCCCGCGTCGCTCACCGAGGTGGAGGCGTGAGTACCGGACCAGACCGCGATGTGGACTGGCTTCGTGGTCGGCGTCGCGCTCATCGTGATGAACCCGGCGGCGATCGTGACGTGGGTCGTGATCGTCGGCTCGTATCTGGCCGGCACGACGCAGGCCGAGGGGGTCTTCGCGTGCGTCGGCATCGGCTGCGGCTCGCTGGCGTGGTTCGCGTTCGTCGCGTGGCTCGCCGACCACGGCAAGCGCGTCCTCGGCGACCGGATGATCTGGGTGACCCGCGTCGTCGGGATCCTGCTCATCGGGTACGGCGCCTACTCGCTCGGGCGCGCGGCGTACTACCTGCTCGGCAAGCTCGACGTGATCTAAGCAGGAGTCTGTCGCGTAGCCGCGAATGCGGTCGCGATCGCTCCTGTGAGGGCGGTCGATTTGTGACAAAGCCGGTCAGTCGCCCGGCGCCGAGGCGGCGTCGCGGTCGCCGGGTGCCGTATGCCACGGATCGGAAGTCCAGCCGCACTCTTGCAGGAGGACTGGCGGCATGTCTGGCACGTCGCTCGATTCCTCGTTGCACGACCGCATCCACTCGCCCATTGCGGCCAGCAGTGGACATCGCGCCGGGAAGCCGCGGATCAGCTTGCGCGTCTCGGGATAGCTCGTGCCGCGCATCGCGTCCCCGAATGCGCGCCACTCGTCGATGCTCGCGCCGTCCATCGCCGCGAGGTCGGCGCGCGCCTGCAGACACAGGTCATCGAACTCTCGGCGCACGACTCGCCATACCTTCGGGTCCGGGTAGGCGGCGACGATCGCATCCATGAACGCGCGCCAGTGGCGCCGCTGCCGCGCATCGCGCGGCACCGTCGAGGCATAGCGCCCGGCGGGCGACGCCGGCAGTTGCGGGACGACGCGGCGCGGGGACGCCTCGGCGGGCATGACCGCGTGCGCGTCGGCGGCTGCCGGTCGGGCGTCGCTCGCCTCGTCGGCCGCCGGGCCAGCCGCATCGGACGACGCCGCGGCGGGTGGCTCCGGGGCGTGTGCGGTGATCGGTCGCCGAGGGCTCGCCGTATCGCTTCCCCGCCACCACAGCGCCGCGGCCAGCACCGCCGCGCATGCGACCAACGCCGTCGCGAGCAGCTTCACGGTGTCACATGAACGGGAGGCGGAGGGGCGAAGCGGCCCGTGCGGCATGCGGCGAACGTTGCATAAGCGGCGTCCACGCACTGTCGCCACTTGTTCCAGCTCTCGAAGTCGTCCTCGTCAAACAGATCGCATGCCGCGAGTGTGTACTTGAGCCTGGTCTCGCACCGGATCAAGCAGCGCACGACGGGCGAGAGGCGGGGGTCCTCGGTGGCCGGCAGCGTATCGGCTGAAGCGCGTAGCGTCCGCAAGATCGAAGGTGGTGCGTCGGACGCGATCACGACGAGTGCCGCGATGATTGTCGCCAGGATAAGTCAAAATCTCAACGATGTGGACACGAGTCGGTCGGTAGCATGTGGCGCGCAAGACGGTCAAGCTTCGGTGAGGTTGATCCAGACCGATGACGGTGCAGGGCGACGTCCACATGGTGGGCAACGACCCGCTCAGCTGGTATCGGTCAGGTCGGTGAGCGACAGGTCGGCGGTGCGGCGGCGGGTGTCGGCGTCGATCTCGCGCAGCACGGCGTCGAGTCGGGTCTCGTTCGGGCGCGGCGCGGCGTCGAGCACGTCGTCGCCGCGGAATGTGGCGAGCACGTCGGCGAGGCTGATCTCGCTCGGCGGGCGCGCCGGCATCACGCCGACCAGGTCGCCCTCGACCTCGACGACGATGTCGGCCTCCTTGAGCCGCGCGAGCACGCGGTCGAGCGCCACGTCCGACAGGTCGAACCGATCGGCCAGCGCGCGCCGCGAGATCGCCTTGGCGCCGCGCAGGTAGCCCTCGGCCACCGCCACCGCGATGCGCGCCGCGACTACGCCGTTGACTCGCTGCATCAGCTCGCGCTCGAGCGACCTGCGCTGGCGCCGCTCGCCGCGCTCAAAGCCCGCACCCGGGTTGATTGGAGCTGCGGCCGACGAAACGCGTCGCAGAAGCGGCCGGCGCGAACGCAATCGGCTCGCAGCAGAGGGACGCGCCATCACCGTGGCACATCAGCGGCCGACAGACCGGTGACCGCGCCCACACTCGGCTGGCGGCGGACGCACGTTGGCGCGGCAAGTGGAGTCACTTGCCGCGGTCGTCGCGGGCCCGATGCCGCGCGTCAAGCCGTGTCGGCGACG
>RFGE01000146.1 GCA_003696105.1 Deltaproteobacteria bacterium
GACTTTCACCCGCTGGACAAGCGCAGCGAGAAACGGTCCCCGCCTCCAACGGCAAGGCCAGCTGGACCGCTTCGTCACGGCGCACCACGCGACCAGCATAGCGCGCGCCGCGGCCGCGTGCGCCACCTCACGTAAAAATATGTTGTCAAATGTATCGATCTAGTTACAGTTGTAGTTATGCTGCAACCGCCTGCCCGCTGGGTCGCCGTCAGTGCCCTCGCCAGCGCCGCGGCGGCGCTCGCGCTGCCGGGCGCTACGGGCGAAGTGGCTGGAATTGCAAGCGTCGTTACCCTGGGTGGCCTCGCGCTGTTGGCCGGCCACGCATGGGGCCTGCTGGTCGTCGTCGCGGCCCAGGTGCTCCTGCTGGCTCACGTATGGCCGCTCGTGGCGCTCACTCCGCCGGCAGCGCCGGTCGCGCAAGCGACGGCGGCCGCCGCGACCGTTGCCTCGCTGCCGGCCGTCGCGCGCCTCGGCGTCGCCCTGCCGGGCCTCGCCGACGTGCTGCTCGACGAGCCGTCGGCGCGCGCGCGCGCGGTGTGCGTCGCCATGGGCGCCGTCGGGGCGGCGGCGGCGTTGCTCGCGCCCGTGCTGTAGGGGGGGCGCCGGGACCCTGCCGGCGCGCGAGGGCGGCGGCGAAATCGCACCGATGCGGCCGGCGGCGGGCGGCGCTCCGGCGCCGCTGGGGCTTCCGCGCCGCGCGGTTGTGCCGCGGCGCCCGCGGCAGCACAATGGCGGTATGGGCGCGGCGCGGCCGATGGTGTGCGCGGCGATCGCCGCGGCGGTCGCGGTCGCGCTGTGGGCGGCCGACGCGGCCGCCGCCCTGCCCTGGCCACCGCCGGCGGGCCGCACCGTCGCGGCGCTGTTCGCGCTGGCGGCGGTCACGCAGGTGACGGGGGCGATCGGCCTGGCGTGGCAGCGGCGCCTGCGCTTCGCGGTAGCCGGGGTCGCGATCGCCGCCGCGTCGTGGTTTGCCGGCGCCGCGGCGCACCTGCGGCGCGACGACCTGCTCGCGCTGGCGGCGCTGCACGCGGTCGCCGGCGCGCTCGCGGCCGGCGGCGTCACGGCGGACGAGGCCGATCGCCGCGCCGCCGTCCGCGTCGCGGCGTCCTCGATGGTGGCCCTGTCGCTGTTGGCGCTGGCGGCGCGCGGCCGCGCGCCCCTCGCGATCGCGGTCGCGATCGCGGCAGTCGCCGCGGTCATCCTGCTCGCGCGCGGACGCGACGCCGGCGCGATCGTGGCGAGCGCGGCGGCCGCGGCCGCCCTGTGGTACTGCGCGACCGCCGTCGGCCGCTGGGCGGTCGCGGGAGTGGGCGGCCCCGCGGTGCCCGTCGTCGCGGGCACGGCCGCGGTCGGCGCGACGGCGGTGCTCGCGTCGGTCGCCCGATCGCTGCCGGCGATCTGGCGCGGACTCGCTCCCGGCGCGAGCGACCGAGCCCGCCGCGTCCTGGTCGCCGCCACCGTGCCGGCCTGTCTCGCGGCCGGCGCCGCGGCGGTGCTGCCGTTCGCGTGACCGCGCCCGCGTATTGTACTCTGGTAGACCGCGTGCCGGCGCTCACGTTCCTCATCGTCGACGACAACGAACTGCAGCGCCGCGTCGTCGACTCGTGCCTCGAGCCGGCGGGCCATCAGACGATGTTTGCGACCGACGCGGACGAGGCGCGCGCCCTGCTCGACACCCACCGCGCCAACGTGGTCCTGCTGAGCGCGTCGCTGCCGGTCGACGAGGCCCGCGCGGCGCTGGCGGCCGCGCTCACCCCGCAGCGGCACGGCCGCGGCCACCTGCCGCAGAAGCCCGCCGTGGTGGTCGGCGCCGCACCGGGCGAGCGCGCCGTGGCCGACCAGCTCGTCGCACGCGGCGCGGCGGGCGTCGTCGCGCGACCGTACGACCGCGCCACCTTGCGCGCGCAGCTCGAACTGTACGCGGTGGGGTCGGCGCCGGCGACCATCCTCGTGATCGACGACTCCCGCACGACGCGGCGGTCGAGCGCATCGATTCTGCGGCGCGCCGGGCACACCCCGCTCGAGGCGGCCGACGGCGAACAGGGCCTGGCGCTGCTCGACGCGCACCCGGAGGTCGACCTCGTCCTCAGCGACGTGGTGATGCCCAAGCTCGACGGCTACGGCGTGTGCCGCGCGATCCGCGCGCGGCCCGGCGGCGACCAGATCCCGGTGTTGCTGCTCACCGCGCTCGACGACATCGGTTCGCAGAGCCGCGCGATCGAAGTCGGCGCCGACGACGTGCTCACCAAACCGATCAGCGCGATGGAGTTGCAGATGCGCGTGCGGTCGCTGTTGCGGCTCAAGTCGCTGCAGCGCAAGCTCGCGCGCCGCAACGTCGAACTCGAGGAGGCGCTCGAACTCGGCGAACACCTCACGCACATGCTGGTGCACGACTTCCGCAACCCGCTCACCCGCGTGCTCGTGTCGGCGGAGATGATCGTCGAGCAGTGCGACGCGGCCGGTCTGCGCGAAACCGCGGACCTCGGTCACGACGTCCTCGCGGCAGCGCTGCGGCTGCGCGGACTCGCCGACGACCTGCTACAAGTCGCGCGCATCGAAGACGGCGTCGCCGCGCCGAAACGCACGCGGTTCGCCGCCGCCGACGTCGTCCACGCCATCGCGCGCGACCTGGCGCGCGTGGCACAGGTCGGCGACGTCCGCATCGATACGGACGTCGCCCCCGAGTTGTACGTTCACGCGGACCGCGAGTGGATCTATCGCGTCCTGCAGAACCTCGTCGACAATGCGCTCAAATATTCGCCGCGCGGCGGCCGCGTGCAGATCCGCGCGACCCGGCAAGCGTCGGCCGTGCACGTCGCGGTGATCGACGACGGCCCGGGTATCCCGCGCGAGTACCGGGAGCGGATCTTCGACAAGTTCGCGCAGGTGCCCGCCAAGTCGCGGCGCGGCACCGGGCTCGGCCTCGCGTTCTGCCGGCTCGCAGTGGAGGCGCACGGCGGCGCGATCGGCGTCGACGCGCGCACCGACGGCGCCGACGGCTCGGCGTTCTGGTTCACGTTGCCGGCCGCATGAACGCGAAGAACCGCTCGGGCAGCTCGTCGAACTCCAGCGGACCGCCGCACTGACTGCAGTCGAACGCCGGCGGCTCCGGCACGCCGCCCGCCCCGATCGCGAGCGCGCGGGTTTGCAGCAACTGCTCCGACTCGCGGTCGCACATCTCGCAGTAGTAGGGTGCCATGAACGACACGACTTCGCCGCGCCCGCGCGCGCGCGACACCAGGCCAAGTTGCGTGACGAATGCGACCGAACAGCGCACGAAGCGATAGGTGGCTTCCGGATCGATCTGCTCGAGAAAGTCGACCCACCGGCGGATGCCGGTCGAGTTGAGGTAGCGCACACCGCCCATGTCGAACGTGATGTCCAGCGTGCGGAGCTGCGCGAGCAGACTGTCGAAGTCGGTCGTCTCGACGATGTCGCCTCGCAGCATCACCAGCAGGCCGTCGCGGCGCTCGACCACTTCCCACAGCGCGAGGTCGGCCAGCGCCCGCTCGTCGTCGGGTCGCAGGCCGGACAGTTTGACCCGCAACGTCTTGGTCAGCGCGCCGGCGCTGTCCGCGCACGCGACCACCGTGCCCTTGACCAGGACCGCCTGCCCCGAGCCGGTGCGGCCGAGTCGGAGCTTGACCTCGGTGCCGACCTCGACGGCCTGCTCGATGGCGAGTTCGACCGCGTCGAGCGCGATGTGCGTCGCCTCGCCGCGCAGCACCGGCGTGCGCGACCCCGCCGGCATGAGCACCTGCGCCCGCACGCGCGACCGCTGCCGCTTCGGCAGGTCGAGCAGCCGCGCCGCATGCGAGTACAGGTCCTCGGCGGGCGTAGGGATGGTGAGGATGTCGTCGCAGCCGCTGTCGGCCAGCCGGTCGACGTCGCCGCGCGCGACGGACCCGGTGACGACCAGGATGATGCGCGTGCTCGCCAAATCCGGGTCGGCCTTCACGCGGCGGCACACCTCCGCGCCGCTCACCTCCGGCAGGTCCACGTCGAGGACCGCCAGGTCCGGCCGCAGCGCGCGAATGCGCTCGAGCGCCTCGACCCCGGTGGTGACGATCTCCTGGCGCAGGTCCAGCTGCTGAAAGCTGGGCGACTTCAGTTCGCGGAAGATCGCGGTGTTGTTGGAGGTGACGACCGTGAGCACGTCGCTGTAAGCGACAGTACCATCATTTCACGACCGCGCGGAATCCGGTCTCCCACGCATCGGCGAGCGCGTCGACGGCAACGCGGCACAGGCCGAGGTCGAGCACATCGCCGCCGGTCGTGCCGAGCACGCGCAGCGGCGCGCCCCGCTCCCGCGCGATCGCCTCGACCTGGTCGCGCACCGACGGGGCGAACGACACGACGAACCGCGCCGGCCCCTCCGAAAATAAAATTTCATCCGGCCGCGCGCCGGGTGCCAGTTCCGTCAGGTCGACGGCCGCGCCGACGCGCTCGGGCCCGGCGACACAGCACTCCGCCAGCGCGCACGCGAGCCCGCCGTCCGACACGTCGTGCGCGCTGTCGAGCAGCCGCGCGTCCGCCAGCGCGAGCATCGTGTCGAACGCGGCGCGCGCCGCGCCGACGTCCAGCGGCGCCGGCTTCCCCCGCTCGATCCCGTGCAGCGCAGCCAGGTACTCGGACCCGGCCAGCGCGCCGACCGGCGCGCCGACCAGCGCCACCGTGCGCCCCGGCCCGCGAAAGAAGCAGGTCACTCGGGCGGCGGCGTCGTCCAGTAGACCGACCATCGCGATCATCGGTGTCGGCTTGATCGCTGCGCCGTCGGTCTCGTTGTACAGCGACACGTTCCCCGACACGACCGGCGTACCCAGTGCGCGGCAGGCGTCCGCCAGGCCCCGCACGGCCTCGGCGAACTGCCACATGATCTCCGGGTTTTCGGGGCTGCCGAAGTTCAGGCAGTCGGTGACGGCCAGCGGGCGCGCGCCGGTGGCGACGAGGTTCGCGTACGCCTCGGCGACCACGAGCCGCGCTCCCTCGTAGGGGTCCAGATACACCATCCGCTGGTTGCAGCCCGCCGCGATCGCGACGCCCTTTTGCCGCGCGCCATCCGGCGACACGACGCGCACGACTCCCGCGTCCGCCATCCCCGGCCGTGCGACCGTGCCGTGTCGGACGTTGTGATCGTACTGGCGATACACCCACTCTTTGCTCGCCACGTTCGGCGAACCGAGCACGCGCAAGAGCGCCTCGGCCAGGTCGCCCGGCGCCGGCACCGCGTCGACGTCGAGCGTCGCGACGTCGTCGAGGTACGCGGGCCGTCGGCGCGGTCGGTCGTACTTGAGACCGTCGGCCAACAGGCCCGCCGGCAAGTCGGCGCGCACGGCGCCGGCCATCCGGGCGACGACCCGGCCGGTGTCGGTCACGCGGCCGACCACCGCGGCGTCGAGGTCCCACTTGTCGAACACCGCCATCGCCTCGGCTTCGCGCCCCGCCTCGACGACCATGAGCATGCGCTCCTGCGACTCCGACAGCATCAGCTCGTACGGCGTCATGTTCCGTTCGCGCACCGGGACGGCGTCGAGATCGAGTTCGATGCCCGAGCCGGCGCGCGCAGCCATCTCGACGGAGGAACTCGTGAGCCCGGCCGCGCCCATATCCTGGATGCCGACGAGCAGGTCGAGTTCCATCAGCTCGAGGCACGCCTCGAGCAGCAACTTCTCCATGAACGGATCGCCCACTTGCACGGTCGGCCGCTTGGCCTCGGCGTCGTCGCCAAACTCGGCCGACGCCATGGTCGCGCCGTGGATGCCGTCCCGGCCGGTCTTGGCTCCGACGTACATGACCGCGTTGCCGACGCCGCTCGCCGTGCCGTAGAAGATGCGATCGGCGCGCGCCAGGCCGAGGCAGAACGCGTTGACCAGGATGTTGCCGTCGTAGCTTGCGTCGAACGCCACGTCGCCGGCGACGTTCGGCACGCCGAACGAGTTGCCGTAGTCGCCGATGCCGCGAACCACGCCCGACAGCAGGTACGGCGTGCGCGGGTGGTCCGGCCGCCCGAACCGCAAACAGTCGGCCAGCGCGATCGGGCGGGCCCCCATCGTGAACACGTCGCGGCAAATCCCGCCGACGCCGGTCGCCGCGCCCTGGTACGGCTCGATGAACGACGGGTGGTTGTGGCTCTCCATCTTGAACACGACGGCTTGGCCGTCGCCGATGTCGACCACGCCCGCGTTTTCGCCCGGCCCCTGGATGACCTGCGGCCCGTCGGTCGGAAACTGAGAAAGGTGTATGCGCGACGACTTGTACGAGCAGTGCTCGCTCCACATCACCGACGCAATGCCCAACTCGGTGTAGGTCGGCGTACGTCCCAGGGCGTCGCACAGGCGGCGGTACTCGTCGACGGTCAGCCCGTGGTCGGCGGCGAGCGCCTCCGTCACCTCGGGGTCGGTCGGCCAGGGGATCGGCTGGGTCATGGCGTTGTCCTCGTCACGGCGCGCGCGTCACACTCGCGCCGGCCTCCCTCGCTGCCACGCGAGCGCGCACTCGAACAGACAGCGGCCGTCTTCGCCGCCCTCGCCGAGAAGGTGCTCGCAGGCGCGCTCGGGGTGCGGCATGAGGCCGACGACGTTGCCGGCCGCGTTGCACACGCCGGCGATGTTGTGCATCGAACCATTGGGGTTCGCCTCGGGCACCACCTCGCCGTCTTTCGAACAGTAGCGGAACACGACGCGTCCCTCGGCTTCGAGCGCGTCGACGTCCGGATGTACGTAGCGGCCGTCGGCGTGGGCGATCGACATCCGCAGGTGGCGCCCGGCCGGAATCGCGTGGGTAAACGGCGTCGGCCGGCCCTCGACGACGCAGTACACGTCCGCGCACACGAACTGCAGCGACTCGTTGCGGGTGAGGGCGCCGTCGAGCAACCCCGCCTCGCACAGGATTTGGAAGCCGTTGCAGATCCCGAGCACGGGCCCGCCCGCCTCGGCGAACCGGCGCACGGCGCCCATGATCGGCGAGTGGGCCGCGATCGCGCCGGCGCGCAGGTAGTCGCCATAGCTGAACCCGCCCGGCACGATCACCGCGTCGACGCCCGCCAGCGACGTGTCCTTGTGCCACACGATGCGCCCCGACGCGCCGAGCGGTGCGAGCACGCGGTCGACCACGTGCAGGGCGTCGTCGTCGCAGTTGCTGCCGGGGAACCTCAGGACCGCGAAGTTCATCCGTCGATCTCGATGCGGTAGTCCTCGATGACCGTGTTGGCGATCAAACGCCGGCACATGTCGTCGAGCCGGGCGCGCGCACGGTCGGCGTCCATTTCGGTCAGTTCGATCTCGACGTACTTGCCGATGCGGACGTCGGCGACCTCCTCGAAGCCGAGCCGCGACAACGTGCCGCGGACGGCCTGTCCCTGCGGATCGAGAACGCCGGGTTTGAGCGTGACGTAGATGCGCGCCTTCATGCGTGTCCTCCGCGGCCGGCCGCCGCGGGCAGGCCGAGGTTGCGGGCGATCCGGCCGACCGGCTCGTCGGAGTCCGGCTCGAACGGCCGGCCGGTGATCACCTCGTAGATCTCGATGTAGCGGCGAGCCGCCTCGACTCGCACGTCGTCGGGAATCGGCGGCGGCGGCCCGTCGCCGCGGTAGCCGTACGTGTCGACCAGCCAGCAGCGCACGTACTCCTTGTCGATCGACCGCGGCGCCTGGCCGGCCGCCATCCGCTGGTCGTAGTCGTCCGCATACCAGTAGCGGGACGAATCGGGGGTGTGGATCTCGTCGATCACCACGATGTCGCCGTCCGGGGTCTTGCCCAGCTCGTACTTCGTGTCGACCAGGATGAGGCCGCGCTCGGCGGCGCGACGTTGGCCGAACGCGAACAGCGCGTGCGCGATCTCGGCGGCGCGGTCGAACTCGTCCGGCGCGATCGCCCCCATCGCGATCAGTTCGTCGCGCGACACGGACCGGTCGTGACCGCCCTTGTCGGCCTTGGTCGACGGCGTGAGGATCGGCTCCGGCAACCGCTCGTGTTGGCGCAGGCCGTCGGGCAGGCGGTGGCCGCAGAACACGCGATCGCCGCGCTCGTACGCGCGCCAGATGGACGTCTCGGTCGTGCCGGTGAGGTACGCGCGCATCACGAACTCGGCCCGTAGCGGCTCGCACTCTCGGGCGATCGTGACGTTCGGATCGGGCACCGACAGGACGTGATTGGGCGCGAGGTCGCGCGTCTCGTCGAACCAATACGCCGCCATCTGGTTGAGCACCTGCCCCTTGAACGGGATCGTGCCCAGTATCACGTCGAACGCGCTCACGCGGTCGGTCGCAATGAGGATGCGGCGGCCGTCGCCCGGGATGTAGCAGTCGCGCACCTTGCCCTCGTACTTCCGGCCCAGGTCGAAAAACGCGGTGCGCTCCAGCGGGTGGGCCAGGGCGCGGTGCAAAAGGTCATCGAAGCGCGCCACCGTCACTCTCCCAGCGCCCGGCGAAAGATGTGGTCGACGTGGCGCAGGTGATGATCCAGATCGAACAGCGCGTCCAGTTCGGCGGGCGACAACCGCGCCGACACGTCCGGATCGGCGCCGAGCAACTCGCGGAACGACCCGGCGCCGTCCTGCGCGGCCATCGCACAGCGCTGCACCATCACGTACGCCTGCTGGCGAGGGAGTCCCGTGCGGACCAGTGCGAGCAGCACCGCCTCGGAAAAGATCAGGCCGCCGGTGAGTTCGAGGTTGGCCCGCATGCGGTCGGGCCGGATCACGAGGTCGCGGACCACTTGCGTGGCGCGGGCGAGCATGAAGTCGGCCAGCGTCGTCGCGTCGGGCAGCACGACCCGCTCGACCGACGAGTGAGAGATGTCGCGCTCGTGCCACAGGGCGACGTTCTCGTAGGATGCGTCGGCGTAGGCGCGCAGCAACCGCGCGAGCCCGGTGAGGTTCTCCGACAGGATCGGGTTCTTTTTGTGCGGCATCGCGCTCGACCCCTTCTGGCCCGGCGCGAACCCCTCTTGTGCCTCGCCGACCTCGGTCCGCTGCCAGTGGCGCACGGTGACCGCGAGCTGTTCGATGACCGCGCCGAGCGACGCCAGCGCCGCGAGCACCTCGGCGTGGCGATCGCGGCCGACGACCTGGGTGGCGACCGTCTCGGGCGACAGGCCGAGCGCGGCGAGCGCCTCCGCTTCCACCGCCGGCGACACGTTGGCGTACGTACCGACCGCCCCGGCGATCTTGCCGACCGAGATCGTTTCGCGCGCGCGCTCGATCCGCGCGCGGGCGCGGCCGAGTTCGGCATACCAGCGGGCGAACGACAGCCCCGCGGTGGTCGGCTCCGCGTGAATCCCGTGCGACCGGCCGATCATCGGCGTGCGCTTGTGCTCGCGCGCGCGGGCCGCGCACGCGTCGCGCAGCGCGTCGACGCCGGCGAGAACGCAATCGAGCGCGCGGCGCGTCTGCAGCGCGAGCGCGGTGTCGAGCACATCGGACGACGTCATGCCGAGGTGGAGCCACCGCGCCGGCTCGCCCGCGAGTTCCTCGACGTGCGTGAGAAACGCGATCACGTCGTGGCGGGTGGTCCGCTCGTGCTCGAGGATGCGCTCCGCCGACAGCTTGCCGGCCGCGGCGGCGCGAACCGCGGCGGCGGTCCCCTCGGGAACGCTGCCCTCGCGCTCCATCGCCTCGCACGCGGCCAGTTCCACCGCGAGCCACGTCTCGTACCGAGCCGTGTCCGACCAAATTTCAACGAGTTGCGGGCGGCTGTAGCGGGCGATCAAGGTCCTTGTCTCTACACCGCCGGCTGGCTGCAATCAAGGCTCGCGCGCCGGCGAAGCCCCCAGATCGGCGCAGCACCGGTAGCCGACGTCCCCGTGGGGGCGATCGGGGTCGGCGCGACGCTTGCGCGAGCAACGGCCGTCGGTGCCGTCCACCGCCGAGCCGCCGCGCGCGCGGCCGCCGGCCACCCACTCGGCGACGTTGCCGCTGAGGTCGTAGACCCCCTCGGCGGACACGCAGTCCGGCCGGGACCCGGCCGGCTCGATGGCGCCCGGTTCGCCCGGCGTCGCGTTGCACACGCGGCGGTACGCCTGTCCGTACGGGAAGCTGTAGTGGCGCGGCCCGCGGCACGCCCGCTCCCACTCGTCCGGCGCGCACAGGCGCGCGCCGCGCGCGGCGCACGCGCGCGCCGCGGCCGCCAGCGACAGGCCGACCTCCGGGATGCGCCCGCGGCCCGGCGACTCGAACGCATCGATGCAAAACGCGTCGACGCGGACCATGCCGCGCGGGCACCCGGTGAGCGGCTCCGCGACCACCGCCGGCGGCCGTGCTGGGGCAGCCGGCGTGCCGCCGGCCGCGGCGGCGCCGGCCGGCACGACCGCCCGAGAGGCGGCATCTGCCGGCGCGGCCGCCCGGGAGCCCGCTCCGGCCCGTGGCGCCTCGGGAGGCGGCGCCGGCGAGCCGCCCGCCCCGTCGCCGAACACGGCGCCGAGCGCGAACCACGTGATGCCCGCCGCCGCGACCGCGGTCGCGAGCGCCGCGGGCGCGAGGCCGCGGCGCCCGCCGGGCGGCGGCGACCGAGCCGGGTCGCGCGCGACCGCGGCCCGAGCCGGCGGCGTCGGCGCGACGGTCGGGCGCGCCACCGCGCCCGCCGCCCCGCCCGGTTCGACCGGCTCGGCGCCGACGACGGGCCCCGGCTCGGCGGTTCCGCGCGCGTCGCGGCCCGGCGGCTCGCCGGTCGAGTCC
>RFGE01000147.1 GCA_003696105.1 Deltaproteobacteria bacterium
GCACTCGCCGCGGTCGGGGCGGAGATCGGCGGGGCGGCGGCCGGCGCGGAGATCGGCGCGGTCGGCGAGTCGGCCTGCCCGGCCGTCGGCGCGGGCGCGCGCGTCGCCGGCCGCTCGGCGCGCCCGCCGGCGATCGCGAACACCGCGGTCGCCGCGGCCGCTCCGGCGAGCATCCACAGCGCCGGCGCGTAGCGGCGCGGCGGGCGCACGCGCGCGCGAAACACCGGCTCCGGCTTGCGAACCGACTCGGACCACACGGCGTCGATCGCGGGAGCCATGTCGGCGACGGCCGGCAGTTTGCGCGCCGGCGGATCGGGCGCTCGGTCGCCGGCGCCGCCGGACCGGACGAACGCCTCGAGCTGCGCGCGCAGCTCCGCCAGGCTCGCATAGCGCTCCTCGGGAAACGGCCCCATCGCCTTGACCAGCACGGTGCGAAGCGCGGCGGGTACCTTCGGGAAGAAGTTGACCCCGGACGCCAGCTCCGCCTTGCCAATGCGTGCGACCCGGTTCGGGTTGCCCTCGGCGCCGAAGGGGTGGCGGCCGGTGAGTTTCTCGAACAGCAGCACGCCGACCGAGAACACCAGGCTGCGCTCGTCCATCTGTTCGCCGCGCACCTGCTCGGGCGACGCGTACAGCAGGTCGCCCTTCATCTCTTGCTGCCGGAGCAGGTGCAGGAAGGAGAGCGTGTTGACCGTGACGTCGTCGCCGACCTCCCCTGCGTCCAGTCGATCCAGCACGGCCAGCACGTGGCGGACGACGGCGACCGGGTCGTCGGAGTCCGCGCCCGGCTCCGCCTTGGCGAGGCTCCAGAAGCGCTCGGCGAGCGTCTCCGGCGGGCGGGCGCCGGTCGGGGTGGCGGGATCGGTCATCGACACAACTCCACGCCGTCATGCAAGCAAATCGCGCGCCGCCCTGGCTGCGCCGCAACTGCGCGGCGCAGCGTGGTGCGCGCCGGTCTCCCTGGGGCCTTGCACCACAGCGTCGGGTTTCCGCTATCCTCGCCGCGCGTGGCCACGGTGCACGAGAGCGCGTCCGCTTCGCCGTCGTTTCGGACGGGACCGACGCGCATCACCGAGTCCGCTGCGCCGCAGCGGCGACCGGCGGTCTTGCACGGCCAGGCGGTGCTCACCGCGGCGGATGCGATGCGCGCGGACGAGATCGCTCGCGCGGTCACGTTCTATCGCGTCGTCATGGTGATCGTCGCGGGCGTGCTCGCGACGTTGCCATGGCTCGGCGGCGACCTGTCGGCGAAGTGGACGTTCGCGGCAGGCCTGGTGGTGTACGCGGTCGCCGAGACCTGGTTCGTCGCGGCGATCCGCCGCGACCCCGACCAGTACTGCGACCGCAACTTGTACCCGCTCGGTATCAGCGGTGTGTTCGCGGCGTTCGCGGGCGTCTACTACTGCGGCGTGTTCTCGCCGGCGCCCGCGATGATCGTGATGGCGCTGTACGTCAACAGCCTCATCGGCAGCCGCAGGTATCCCGCCGTCATCTACGGGCTGTGCGCCGGCTGTCAGGCCGCGCTCGCGGCCGCCGTGATGGCGGGTGCGATCCCCGATCGCGGCCTCGTCGTGCCGCGCGACTGGCCGCTGTCGTCTCAGGTGCTGGTGCAACTGATCGTCCAGGGGGTGTACCTGGCGACGTTCTTGATCGGCCGCCTGTCGCGGCGCGCGACCGCGGAGGCGTTTTCGAAGGTGGAAGAGGTCGCGCGCGCGGTCGCGCAACGGGATGCACTACTCGCCGAGGCGCGACACGAACTCGAGCGTGCCGCGTGGGTCGGCGAGCCGGGCCGGTTCACCGACCAGCGTGTGGGCAGCTTCCGGCTCGGCGCGGTCGTCGGACGCGGCGCGATGGGCGAGGTGTACGAAGCGACGCGCGAGAGCGACGGGCGGGACGCGGCCGTGAAGCTGCTGCACCGCAACGTACTCGCCGACCCGGAGCACGTCGCCCGGTTCGCGCGCGAGGCGGAGGCGGTGGCCACGATCGACTCACCGCACGTCGTCCGGGTGCTCGAGGTGAGCGATCCGTCCGCGCCGACGCCGTACATCGCGATGGAGCGGCTCACCGGCGAGCACCTGGGCGCGGTGCTGCAGCGCCGCCGTCGCCTGCCGCCCGCCGACGTCGTGGTCATGGTCGACCACGTGGCGCGCGGGATCGACGCGGCCGCGGCGCGCGGCGTCGTGCACCGCGACCTGAAGCCGCAAAACGTGTTTTGCGCGCACACGGAGCGCGGCCCGGTGTGGAAGATCCTCGACTTCGGCGTGTCGAAGCTGGCCGACGAGGCGGGCACGCTCACCGGCGGCAACGCGGTCGGCACGCCGGCGTACATGTCGCCCGAGCAGGCGCGCGGCCTCGACATCGATCACCGCACCGACGTGTACGCGCTCGGCGCGATCGCGTACCGCTGTTTGACCGGGCAGCCCGCGTTCTCGGGCCGCGACGTGCCGATGATCCTGCACGAAGTGGTGTACCGCGTGCCCGTTCGTCCGAGCTTGCTCGCCGCCGAACTACCGGAGGACGTCGACCGCGTGCTCGCGATCGCACTGGCCAAACGCCGCGAGGACCGGTTCGACTGCGGGGGCGAACTCGCCGACGCGTTCGCCGCCGCGGTGCGCGGTGCGCTCGGCGACAGGCTGCGGCGCCGGGCGGACGCGCTCGTCGCCCGCTACCCGTGGGGGCGCGCCATCGTGTAGCGGCGTCAGCCGGTCACGCCGTCGATCCCGTGCGCGCCCACCGGCCTCGGGCGTACGCGAGCCAGCCGAGCCCGGCCTTGACCACGAACGACAGCGGGAAACTCAGCCATACGCCGAAGGCGCCGAGGCCCGCGGCAAAGCCGAGCAGGGCGCCGAGCGGCACTTGGAACAGCGCCGTCCCGGCGAAGTTGATCGCGAGGCTGGTGCGGGTGGCGCCCGCGCCCTGCAACACGCCGACGAACGCGATGTGGACGCCGACCAGAGGCATGCAGTAGCCGAGCAGGCGCATCCAGTCGACGGCGTAGGCTTCCAACGGGCTCGCGCTGGCCACGTCGAACACGCGCACGATCGGATGGGCCGCCCCGACGATGGTGAACCCGAGGGTCGACATCACGGCGGTGCACAGCGCGACCGACGCGCGGGCGACCTGGCGCGCTTCCGCAGGCGAGCCCGCGCCGAGCGCGTTGCCCACCATCGCGCCGGTCGCCTGCGAGATCGCGAGCCCGGGGACGAACGCGAGCGACTGGATGCGCAGGCCGATGCCGTGCGCGGCGACCGCGAGTTCGTCGATGCGGCCGAGCATTCCGACGATCGACAGGAACGCGACGTTGAGGATCAGCATGTCGAGCGCCGCGGGGAACCCGACGCGGAACAGCGCGCGCGCGAGCGCGGTGTCGATGCGCGACCACCAGCGCAGCGAAACGTGCAGCGCCGGCACCGCGCCGCGCCGAAGCGCGGTGGCGGTCACGGCGACGTTGACCGCGTACGACGCGACCGTGCTGATCGCGGCGCCGGTGACGCCGAGGCGCGGGAACCCGAGGTGGCCCAGGATGAGACAGTAGTTGAGGAAGATGTTGACCGCGTTCGACCCCAGCGCGACCAGAAACGGCAGCCGGGTGTTGCCGACGGCCCGCAGCGCCCCGCCGAGCAGGATCGTGAGGTAGTAGAACACCGCGCCGGACAGCAGCGGCCGCAGGTAGGCCAGGCCCGCCGCGACGGCCGCGTCGGACGCGCCGAGCGCCCGGAGCAGTGGGCCGGCGAGCGCGTTGCCGGCGAGCGCGACCGCGGCGCTCACCCACACGGTGAGCACGGTGGACTGGCGCAGGACGTGGAGGGCGCGGTCGCGGTCCCCGGCTCCGTGGGCGCGGGCCACGAACGCCACCGTCCCGACGGTGAGCCCCATCATGACCACCATCAGCAAGAACACCACCTGCGACGCGAACCCGAGGGCGGCCAGCGCGGTCGGCGCCTCCTCGAGTCGCCCGCACATGGCCGTGTCCACCGCCAGCGACAGGACGTTCAACACGTTGATCCCGATCAGCGGCGCCGACAGGCCGATGAGGCGGCGGGCTATGGTCCGTCCGGTGGCGACGTCACACCTCGCGGGAGAGCGCGGTACGATAGCGCAGCTGTGATCGATTGTGAGTCCGGCTGAGCGCCGGGGCGCCGGCGGGCGAATCGGTCGCGATCGGGGCGGTTTGCGCGGGTTGGCGCGGCGCGGCGAGCGGGTCGACGAATGTAGGGAAACATCGCAGGTGTGCGGAAACTTGATGAATCTTTCGTGCGCCTCGCGGTAAGGTCGCCCCGCTTCGATCAAGGCCACGACGGTCGGGAGCGTGCGACGGATCGAGCCGCATCAGGGAGGGAGTAACGCCATGGCGACCACCGAATCGTCTGCAGTCATCCGGTTCATCAATTCGGTTCAAGCCCAGCCACTGGTCGACCCGACTCAGCCACTGCCCGATCCGGGCATCCCCGACCCGGGCGTGGACACCGTGCCGCATCCGATCGGCCACGACTTCGAGACGGTCATCGTCCAGCAACCCGAGCGGCAGCGCCGGCGCTGGCCGGCGCTCGCGTTCGGCGCCGTCGGCCTGCTGGCGGTCGCGATTGCGGTCGGCTATGCGATCGGAAAGTCGGGCGATGGCGCGGGTGTCCCGCAGCCGGCCGCCGCCGCGCAGCCGGCCGCCGCTCAGGCCGCCGCCCCGCAGCCGGCCGCCGCCGCTCAGGCTGCTGCCGCGCAGCCGGCCGCTGCTCAGGCCGCTGCCGCGCAGCCGGCCGCCGCCGCGCAGCCGGCCGCCGCCGCGCAGCCGGCCGCTGCCGCGCAGCCGGCCGCCGCCGCGCAGCCGGCCTACGACTCGGGAATCGACGTGTACGTGGAGCCCGCCGGCGCGACGGTCGTGCTCGACGGCAAGCCTTACGGCCCCGCGCCGCTGCGGTTCGGTCGCCTGGCCGCCGGCCCGCACGTGGTGGAAGTGATCCCGCCCGACGGCTACGAAGGCCGCCGCGTCGACGTGAACCTGGCGCCCGGCCAACGCGAGGTCGTCCGCGTCGCGCTCGCTCCGAACGCGCCGCCGGCGCCCGCCGGGGTCGTCGCCGAGCCTCTGCCGTTGCCGGTCGACGACGCTACCGCCGGCGACGACGAGGCGGCTCCCGAACGGACGGCCCGGCGCTCGCGCGCGAAGCGGTCGGCGCGGCGGTCGCGGGCGCGCGCGAGTTCGCGCGGCGACCGGTCGTCCCGCGGCGGCACGGGCGTATTGATGGTCGGATCGAAGCCGCCGTGCCGGATCCTCGTCGACGGTCGCGACACCGGGCTCACGACGCCGCAGCGCGATCTGAAGCTGCCGGCGGGCAGGCACACGATCACCCTCGTCAACAAGCAGCACGGCATCAAGGCGACCGCGAAGGTGACGATCCGGGCGGGCAAGACGGTCCGTTTGATCAAGGACCTGACGGACCGCCTGTAGGCGGTCCCGCGGCGGGCGCGGGCGCGCGCCGGCGGGGGCGGGGCAGCGCGGGCAGCGGCCGCGCGCGGCGCCGGCGAACAGCGACCGCGCGATCACCTTCAACTCGAGGATCGGCTTGACGCCCTCGAAGATCGGAAGGACCTGGGCGTCGACGACGTAGCGGCTGATCGGGTACTCCTCGGCGTAGCCCCACCCGCCGTGGAGCAACTGGCCGAGCTGCGTCACCTCGACGGCCACGTCGCAGGCGAACAGCTTGGCCTGCGCCGCCAGCGGTGCGGCGGCGCGCTCGTCCTCGTCCATCGCCTCGGCCGCGGCGTACGTGATCGCGCGCGCGGCGGTCACCCGCGTCGCCATCCGCCCGAGGTGATACTGGGTAAGCTGGAAGTCGCCGATCGGCCGGCCGAACTGGTGGCGCTCGGTCACGTAGGCCGCCGTCTTTTCCACGGCCGCCTGCGCGACGCCGCACGCGCGGCCGCCGGTCTGCAGTCGCCCCGCCGCGAAGCCGGCCATCTGCAGGTAGAAGCCGCGGCCCCGCCCCGCGTCGCCGCCGACGAGACAGTCGCCAGGTACGAAGTAGTCCTCGAAGCTCAGCGAGAACGAGTGCATGCCCCGGTAGCCGGGCGTGCGATCCGCCTTGCCCTCGATCCGCCCGCCGCCGGGCTGGCTCGCCTCGAACGCGTGACCGGTGAACGCGGGCTTCGGCACGATGAACAGCGACAACCCCTTGGCGCCCTTGGCCGGGTCCGGCTCCGTCCGCGCCAGCAACGCCAAGATGTCGGCGCGGCCTGCGAACGTGCACCACGCCTTCTGTCCGTTGATGCGCCAACCTTCCTGACCGTCCACCGTCGCGGGTTCGGCGCGGCAGGTGAGACTCGCCACGTCACTGCCGACGTTCGGCTCGGTGACCGCGATGCCGACCATCAGCTCGCCGGCGGCGATCTTCGGCAGCCACCGGCGTTTCTGGTCCTCGGTGCCGCCGCTGAGCAGCGCCTTCGCGAGGATCTCCGGCCGCGTGATCAGCGAGCCGGCGGCCGCCAGCGATGCGCGCGACAGCTCCTCGGTGGTGAGGATCATCGCGAGATTCCCCAACTCGTGACCGCCGTAGTCCTCGGGAATCGACAGGCCGAAGTAACCGAGTTCGGCCATCTTGTCGATGAGCGCCTGGGGCACCAGCTCGTCGTGGACGTGGATGCGCTCGGCGAGCGGCTCGACCTCGTTGTCGGCAAACTGGCGGACGCTGTCGCGCACCTGCTCGAGCATGTCGTCGAGCGGCAGGTTGTTGCGACCGCGTTGTTCGGCCACCGCGCGGCCGATCGCGCGGACGGCCTCCTCGCTGCCGAGGTCGCGGATCGCGCCGCGCACGTCGGCGGTGTAGATGCCGTCGATGCCGGCATCGTCGATGCCGAGGGCGGCGGCGACCGGCCACAGCCGATCGCGTACCGACAGCGCGAGCTCCGCCGCACCCGCGCGCGCGGCGGCGTCGACGAGATCGTCCGGGCGACGCAGGCTCGCGGCGAGGTCGACGAGATGCTCGGCGACGCGCGCTTCGGTGGCCGCGTACGCGACGCGCTCGGAGATCACCTGGTGGTCGTCGATCGACTTGCCGGCGTCGGTGAGTTCGGCGGCGCGGGCGACGGCGGCATCGGCGAGCGCGCCTGCGGCGCGGGACACAAGGCGTGCGGCATCGAGGGTCATCGCCCGCAGGGTAACGCGAGGGTGACGCAGCGCGCTATCGTGAACGGCGCTCGCCGCGCGGACGGACCGCGCTCGGCCGGCGGCGGCGGGCTATAGTGCGCCACGCGCACCGGGCGCGCGCGATGAAGGCGGTCCGCATCCACGAGTACGGCGGCGACGACGTGCTCCGCGTCGAAGACGTCCCCGAGCCGACGCCGGGGCCGGACGACGTGCTCGTCGACGTGCACGCCGCCGCGGTCAACCCGGTCGACTGGAAGATCCGGAGCGGCAGTCAGCGCGCGGTCGTGCGCCTGCGGTTGCCGGCGATCCTCGGCATGGACGTGTCGGGCGTGGTCGCGGCGGCCGGCGATCGGGTGACCCAGTTTCGCGCCGGCGACGAGGTGTTCGCGTCGCCGCACCACCGCCGGCAGGGCGGCTACGCCGAGCGCGTCGCGATCCGCGCCGCCGAGTGCGCGCGCAAGCCGGCCAACCTCACCCATGTCGAGGCGGCGGCGCTGCCGCTGGCGTCGCTCACGGCGTGGGGATGCCTCGTGGACCACGGCCGGGTCGAGCCCGGCCAGCGCGTGCTGATCCACGCCGGCGCCGGCGGCGTCGGCAGCGTCGCCATCCAGCTCGCGAAACACCTCGGCGCGGAGGTCGCGACCACCTGCTCGGCGCGCAACATCGACTGGGTGCGGTCGCTCGGCGCGGACCGTGCGATCGACTACGGCGCCGAGGACTTCGCCGCCGTCCTCGCGGGCGAGATCGACGTCGCGGTCGACGCGGTCGGCGGTGACGTCGCGCGCCGCACCGTGCGCGCCGTGCGCCGCGGCGGCCGCCTCGTCACGATCCAGACCGATCTTCCCGCGCACGTCGCGCGGTTTGGCCCGCGGCTCGGTGTCGCGGTCGCTGCGGCGAGGCTCGTCGGCTTCGCCGTGCGCGCGCGCGTCGCGCGCGGCGTGCGCGTGTCGCTGGTCGTCCGGCGGCCCGACGGCCGGCGGCTCGCCCGCATCGCCGAGCTGTGCGAGGCCGGCGCGCTGCGCCCGGTCGTCGGCGCCGAGTTTCCGCTCGATGACGTGGCGGCCGCGCACCGGCTGAGCGAGTCCGGCCACGCGCGCGGCAAGATCGTGCTGCGCGTTCGGTAGTAGATGCAACGGATTCCACGCGTGCTATGCTGAACGAGGCATGTTGATCGCGGCGATCGTGTGCGGCCTCGTGACGGCGTATTACTTCGGTGTGCGCGCCGGCGCGTACGCCGCCGCCGGCGGTGCCGCGTGCGCGCTGGCGGCCACTGTCGTGCCGCAGGTCGCGTCGTGGGCGTACGCGGCGATCGCGGCGTGGCTCGTCGGGGTCGCGTTCGCCGGGCCGCGGTGGGGCCGGCCGCCGGCCGGCGCGCGCGCGGCGGTCCGCGCGGTTGCCGAACGCGCGCGCCGGTGGCGGCGCGCCCGCGCGGCACGTCGCTAACTTTCGTTGATTTTCAGGTTGTTGCGGCGGTGCGACGATGTGCGTACGAGGAGGTAGCTATGCGCACGATCGCCGCACTGTGTGCCCTGGTCGTCCCGGCCGTCGCCTGCGAGGTCGAGGACCCGATCGACCCCGGCCGCGTGGCCGGGGAGACCGCCGCCGTCGAGGCCGCACCGCCGGCCGCGCAGCGCCCGCGCGGGACGTACGTGTGGGTCACGCCGCCGGTCGAGGAGGCGCACCGCGCGCGCATGGCGCGGGCGGCGCGGCCGCGCATCATTTACATGAACCGCAACGGCGGCACGTACACGCCCGGCGAGGACGACTCGGCGACGAACCGATCGAGCATCCCGTACGGCACGGCGACCATCCGCCCGTGGGCGGTCACCGACGAGGGCTGGCAGCAGGTGATGGACTGCATGCGCGAGCTGTGGGCGCCGTTCGACGTCGAGATTACCGACGTCGAGCCGTCGCCGGACGTGGACTACATCGAGTCGGTGGTCGCGGGGTGGCCGCAAGACGTCGGCATGGGCAGCGGGGTCGGCGGCGTGTCTCCGTTTTACTGCGGGGTGATCGAGCGGTCCGTCGTGTTCACGTTCGCCGAGGTGTACGGCGACTCGTACCGCGACGTGTGCGAGACCGCGGCGCAGGAGGTCGCGCACTCGTTCGGACTCGACCACGAGTACCTGTGCGAGGATCCGATGACCTATCTGTACGGCTGCGGCGAAAAGTCGTTCCAGGACGTCGACGCGCCGTGCGGCGAGTATTCGGCGCGCAGTTGCAATTGCGGCGGCGCGACGCAGAATTCCGTCCGCCTGCTCACCGAGTACAACGGTCCGGCCGACCGAGTGGCGCCGACGGTGGCGATCGCCGAGCCGGCAGACGGTGCGACGGTGGAGCCGGGCTTCGAGGTCGTCGTCGACGCGCAGGACGACGTCGGCGTGCGCCGCGTCGAGCTGTACGTCGATGGCGCGCTCGCCGACACGCTGGAGGCGCCGCCGTGGTCGTTCGCGACCGCCGCGGACCTGGCCGACGGGACACACGCGGTCGAGACGCGGGCGTACGACTCCAAGAACGTGGCGTCCGCGCAGATTCAGGTTACGGTGACGAGCGGCCCGCCCGGCGGCGACGACCCGCCCGGCGGCGACGACCCGCCCGGCGGCGACGACCCGCCCGGCGGCGACGACCCGTCCGGCGGCGACGGGGGCGCGGGCGTCGTCACCGGCGGCTGCGCGGTCGGTGGCGGGGCGTCCGCGGCGTGGTGGGGACCGGCGCTGATCGGCCTGATCGCGGCGGGGCGCCGCCGCCGGCGAGCCGGGCGCCGCTGACGCACCCGGGGGCGGGCGCGCGGTCGTGGTACCGTGCCCGCGCCATGACACGAACCCGCCTTCGATTCGCCGCGTGGTGGCCCGCGGCGGTGCTGATCGCCGCGGGCTGTGGGGGCGCTCGCGCGCCGCAGGCGGAGCCGGCCGGGCCGCCCGAGCCGCCCGAGCCGGCTGCCGCGACGCGGCCGGCGCCCGAGCCGGCTGCCGCGA
>RFGE01000148.1 GCA_003696105.1 Deltaproteobacteria bacterium
CGACTTCCCCGACATGGAGTGGATCCAGGTGACCTGCGCGCACATCGACTGCGATCGACCCCAGCGGTTCTTTGGCGACGGCGAGATCCTCGCCGTCGGCAGCGCGTTCGCCACGCGCGTGGCGCCGATGGCGGTGCGGCTGATGGCCCCGCCCGCGCCCGAGCCGGTCGTCGCCCCGATCGCGGCGCCGCTGGCGGAGGTGGCGTGATGCGGTCGTTGGCGGGCAGCCGCGGCGCGCCGCTGTGGCCGTCGCCGTCGCGGTTTCGCGCCTACCTCGCGGAGCGGTTTCCGGTGCCGGTCACTGCAGCGCTGGCCGCTGCGGTCGCGGCGGGCGCGTATGCCGCCGCACAGGCGGACGCGTTGCGCGCCGGTGCGCCGCTGTCGGTCGACGGCGCGCTCGCCGGCGGGGCGGTGTGCGCGTTCCTGTTTCTGTTCTTGCTGCGCGTGTTCGACGAGCACAAGGACTTCGAGCACGACGCGGCGACGCGGCCCGACCGGCCGGTGCCGCGCGGCCTGGTGACGCTCGAGCAGCTCCGCGCCGTCGGCGCGGTGGCCGTGGCGATGCAAGTCGCCATCGCGGCGGCGGCCGGTCCCCGCGCGGCGCTGCTGTACCTCGCCGTGCTCGCCTACTCGGGGCTCATGTTCGTCGAGTTCTTCGCGCCCGCGTGGCTGTCGGCGCGCATCGGGCTGTACGCGGTGTCGCATTCGGCGGTGATGTCGGTCCTCGCCGTCGCGCTCGGCGCGCGCTATGCGGCCTCGGCGGTCGCGCCGGCGGACCTCGCGGCCTACGCTGCGGCGATGTTGCCGGCATTCGTGGCAGTCGACGTGCTGCGCAAGACGTGGGCACCGGAGGCCGAGATCGCCGGCGTGGACAGCTATTCGCGGCGGCTCGGCGTGCGCGGGGCGGGCGCGCTCGGCGGGGCGTTGCTCGCGGCCAGCGCGGTTGCCGGCGGCTGGGTCGGCGTGCGCCTCGGCGGCGGCGCGGGCTGGCTCGCGGGGATCGCGGCGGTGACCGCCTGGGGTTGGATCGAGATCGCGCGGTTCTGCCGGCGCCCGGCGGCGTCGGGCCACAAGCGGCTCGAGACGGTGGCCGGCGTTCACGCGCTCGCGGTGGCGGCCGGCCCGGCGATCGCGGCGGCCGTCGCGCACGGCGCGGTATGGGGGACGCCATGATCGTGTGGCCGGAGGCGGAGCGGCTGTCGGTCGACACGGTCGGCGGCAAGGCCTACAGCCTCGCGCGGCTCGATCGCGCCGGAGCCGGCCGCGTCCCGCGGTGGTTCGCCGTGTCCGCCGACGTGTTCGACGCGGCGATCGACCGGGCCGGCGTTCGCGCCGACATCGATGCGGCGCTGACCGCGTTGTTCGCCGCGCCGGCCGCGGACGCCGCCGCGGTCGACGCCTGTGCGGCGGCGCTGGCCGAGCCGCTCGCTCGGCTGCGCCTGGACGACGCGACCGCACGCGCGATCGCCGTGGCCTACGCGGCACTCGGCGGCGGCGAGGTGGCGGTCCGTTCGTCCGCCGTCGACGAGGATGGGGCCGAGCGCTCGTTCGCCGGCTGCCTCGGCACCAGTCTGTGCGTGTCGGGGGCCGACGCCGTGCGCGCTGCCGTGGTCGACTGCTGGCGCTCGGCGCTGTCGGCCCGGTCGCTGGCGTACCGCGCGGCGCGTGGCGCACTCTGCGATCCGGTGCGCGTCGCCGTGGTCGTGCAACGAATGATCGACGGCGACGTCTCCGGTGTGTTGTTCACCGCCGATCCGACGACGGGCGAGCGCGACCGCGCCGTCGTGTCGGCCACCTGGGGCCTCGGCGAGGGCGTCGTATCCGGCCGGCTCGCGTGTGACTCGTACGCCGTCGCACGCGACGGCACGGTGGTGGACCGCGACGTCGCCGACAAGGCGCAGGCCGTCGTGCGCGCTCCCGGCGGCGGCACGCACGAGGTCGACGTCGCGCCCGAACGCCGGTCGGCGCCGTGTCTGTCCGACGACCAGCTCGCCGCGCTGGCTGCGCTCGGACGCCGCGTCGAGGCGGCATGGGGCGCGCCGGTCGACATCGAATGGACCTGGTCGGCCGACGGACCATGGTTGTTGCAGGCGCGTCCGATCACGACGGTCCCGCCGCCGGCCCGGCGCGGCGCCGGCCGCGAGCGCCTGTGGGACAACTCGAACATCATCGAGAGCTACGACGGCGTCACCACGCCGCTGACCTACAGCTTTGCTCGGCGCGCCTACGCCATGGTCTATCGCCAGGCGTTCGAACTGCTCGGAACGCCCCGCGCCGAGTTGGACGCGCACGCGCGCACGTTCGAGCAGATGATCGGGCTGTTGCGCGGGCGCGTCTATTACAACCTCGAGTCGTGGTACGCGCTGCTCCGGCTGTTACCGGGGTACAAGTTCAACGCCGAGTTCATGGAACAGATGATGGGCGTGTCCGAGCGCGCGGATTTCGCGCCGGCGCCGCGCCCGTCGGCCGCGCGCCGCTGGGGCGTCGAGCTGCCGCGCGCGCTGTCGTCGGCCGCCGTGCTCGCAGCGCGCTTCGCGCGCGCCGAGGCGCTCGTGGCCGAGTTCTTCCGCTACTTCGACCGCACGCACGCCGAACTCACCGCCGTCGCGCTGGACGCGCTGGATTTCGACGGTCTCGCCGACCTCTACCTCGAGGCCGAACGGCGGCTGATGGCTCACTGGCAGGCGCCGATCGTCAACGACATCCTGGCGATGGTGTTCTTCGGCGCCCTGCGCAAGGCGCTCGCGGCGTGGGGGGCGGAGGACGACAACTTGCACAACGATCTGCTCTGCGGCACGGGCGGGCTGCTGTCGGCCGAGCCGACCCGCGATCTGCTCGCGCTGGCGGAGGACGTTCGCCGCGACCCGGACGCCTGCGCGCTGCTGAGGCGCGAGACCGCGGCGGGCGCGCGCGCTGCGGTCGAGGCGGACGACCGATTCGGCTGGCTGCGCGTGCGCATCGCGGCCCACGTCGAACGCTACGGGGATCGCTGCGTCGACGAACTCAAGCTCGAACAGCCGACGCTGCGCGACGACCCGACCTTCGTCTACGCGACCTTGCAGAGCTACCTGGCCGCGCCGCCGGTGACGGTCGCGGAACTCGACGAGCGCGAGGCCGACATCCGGCGCGACGCCGAGCGCCGCGCGTTCGCGCTCGTCGGGCGCAGCGCGGTCCGGCGCCGCACGCTCGCGTGGCTGGTGGACCGCGCCCGGCGCCACGTCCGCCACCGGGAGAACCTGCGGTTTTGCCGAACGCGCGCGTTCGCTTTGGTGCGGTCGATCGTCGTCGCGATGGGCGAGCGGTTGGCGGCAGCGGGGGTGATCGACCGCCGCGACGACGTGTTCTATCTCGAGATCGACGAGCTGATCGCGTTCGCGCGCGGCACGGCGACCACCACCGATCTGCGCGGGCTCGCCGGCGTTCGCCGTCGCGAGTTCGACGCGCACCGCGCCGCTGCGGCGCCGCCGGAGCGATTGCGCACGCGAGGTGCCGTGTACCTCGATCGGGTCGCGCTCGCGCCGGCGGTTGCGCGCGCGGACGCGGTCGCCGCGGGGGACGCCATCGTCGGCGTCGGCGCGTCGCCCGGCGTGGCGCGCGCGCCCGTACGCCTCGTGCGCGATCCGCGAGGCGCGCGGATCGCGGGAGACGTGCTGGTCGCCAATCGGACGGACCCGGGCTGGGTGCCGCTGTTTCCGAGCGCGGCCGCGGTCGTCGTCGAGCGGGGCAGCGTGCTGTCGCATTCGGCGATCGTGGCGCGCGAGCTGGGCATCCCCTGCGTCGTCGGCGCGCGGGACGCGCTCGCGCGACTTCGCGACGGCCAGCTCGTCGAGGTCGACGGCACGGCCGGCCGCGTTACGGCTCTGTAGCCGCGTCGCTACGCGGGTTCGTCCGACAACAGGTCGTGCGCGATCCGCACGAAGTCCGACTCTGTCACCAGCCCGACGAGGTGGCCGTCGTCGCCGAGCACCGGCAGCGCGCCGATCTTGTGCTCGAGCATCAGTTCGGCTGCTTCCGCCGCCGTCGTGTCCTCCGTGCAGGTGATGAGCCGCTTGGACATGACGTCGCCGATGCGCACCGACTCGATGTCGGCCTGGCCGAGCGCGCGCAGCACGTCGCGGTTCGACAGGATACCGACCAGCTTGCCGCGGTCGTCGACCAC
>RFGE01000149.1 GCA_003696105.1 Deltaproteobacteria bacterium
CGCTCGCCGGCCGCTCGAGCGCCCGTCTCCCTCTCAGCCTACGCTGCCGCTTGCTGACTTTCCGGGCCGATTTGCGGCAGAACGTTGGGCGTCATGACACGTATGAAGCCTACAAACGCGAGAATCGCGGCGTCGTGTGCGACGGCGATCCGGAGCAGTGATCAGCCGGCAGCCCGCACGCGGGTTGATCCGCGCCGCCGCCGATGAACCGTATTGCGGAAGCGGCCGGCGCGCGGGGAATTGGTTCGGAGCGGGATGACGAGCCACGACCGCGGCGCGTAGGTGGACGGCAAACCGGTTACCGCGCCCACATTCCCTTGCGGCGGACGCAGGTTGGCGCGGCCGGTGGCGTCACTTGCCGCGGTCGTCGCGGGTTCGATGCCGAGCGTCATGCGGCGGGCCGGGCGCTGGCGGGGTTGTGGCCGCGGCCGCGGCGGTCAGCGGAAGCCGGCGGCGGTGCGGGCGGCGGGTTTGATGCGGTGTTCGAGTTCGAGTTCGGCGACGAGCTGGTCGCGGTCGGCGCGAACGCCGAGGGCGCGGTAGCGGCGCGCGACGACGGCGAAGTCGCCGGGGGCCAGGCGCGGCAGCCGCGCGAGGTCGCGCTCGACGGCGGCGAGGGCGCGGTCGTCGAGGGGGTGGTCGAGGATGTCGCGGAAGTGGCGCGCGAACAGGGCGGCGGCCTGCGGCGGCCGGAGCCACTTGAACTCGATCTTGAACAGAAACCGGCGCACGACGGCGGGATCGAGGTCGCGCCACAGGTTGGTTGTGCACGCGACGACGCCGCGGTAGGACTCGAGCTGCTGGAGGAACTCGTTGCAGTGGGACACTTCCCAGCGCTGCAGCGCGAAGTCGCGCGAGCGCAAGAAGCTGTCGACCTCGTCGAGCAACAGGACGGCGCGCGAGTCGGCGGCGCGGCGAAAGATCGCCTTGATGGCCTTCTCGGTCTCGCCGACCCACATGCTCAGGATGTCGGAGGCGCGCCGGTATTCGACGGGCCGGCCCATGCGGTGGGCGAGGTAGCGCGCGAATCCTGACTTGCCGGTGCCGGGCGGACCGAACAGGCAGAGCGTGAGGCCGTGGCGGCCGGTCGGCTGCCAGTTCGCGAGGCGGTCGGCGAGTTTGCGCAGGTCGGTGTCGGCGCAGGCGGCGTCGACGTCGTAGGTGCGCGGGTCGAAGGAGACGTCGTCGGCCGGCGACTTTCCGGTCACGAGGGTCGTCAGCGGTTCGAGGCAACGCTCGAGGGTGTCGCGGTCGACGCGGCCGTCGTCGGAGGCGATGCGGGCAGAGCGTACGGCGGTCTCGTACAGGGCCGCGTTGACGTCGAACCGGGTCGCGGTGGCGACGAGGTCGTCCTCGGTGATGCGGTCGTCCTCGTTGATGTGGCGGGCGAGGATGCGCGCGCGGCACCGGGCATCGAGCGCGCCGAACTCGATCGCGTAGGCGAAGCGGCGCAAGAACGCGGGGTCGATGCCCTCGGCGCGGTTGGTGATCCACAGAGTCGGGATGCGGTTGGTCTCGAGCAGGTCGTTGAACCATTTTTTGGACATGCTCGTGCGGGCGACCGGGCGGCGTCCGCCGAACATCGGCTCGCGCCACTCGAACAGGTCCTCGAGTTCGTCGAACAGCACGAGGGCACGTTCGTCGGGGAGCAGCCGCTGGGCCATGCGCAGCGACGACAGGCGCTCGCCGGGGGATGCGGAATCGCCGTCTTCGTCCGTACAGCCGACGGCGTACAGCGGCACGCCGATGTCGGCGGCGATCGCGCGCGCGAGTTCGGTCTTGCCGGTGCCGGTGGGGCCGCAAAACAGAACGTTGATGCCGCGCTCGCCGGCGCGGAGGGCGCGCGACAGCAGGCGGCGGACGAGTGCGACCTGTTCGCTCAGGTGCTCGAAGTCGGCGATGGTCAGGGTCGGTTCGGGGGCGAGACTGAAGAACCGGTCGAACAGGATGTCGGGCGTGAGGTCGCGGTCGACTGCGAGTTCTGCGATGCCTTCTTTCAGTTCGAACTTGTCCTGGAGCTCGTACTCCTCGTCGTCGTCGATCGTGACGATGCCGGTGTCCACCAGGCGGCTCTCGGGGGCGAGCGCGGCGACGACGTCGTCAACGTCGGCTTGGATGGCGACGGACACGACGTACGCGGCGTCGAACACGCGCGCCGTGTCGAGCATGTTGGCGAGCAGCGGCACGGGTCGCGCGTGGTGCAGCACGACGAGGAATTGCACGATGGCGGTGTCGACGTCCGACAGGCCGACGGCGTCGGCGATGATCTGCAGGTTGCGTCGCAGGGGGTCGGGCGGCCGAGGGACCGGGACCGGCTCGATGGCGCGCAGGTGCGCGCGGATGACCCTGCACAGCTGCCGGGTCGTGAGGTCGTACGGGTCGGTCGCATCGTCGCCGTCGCGGTCGCGCGGGCGCCGGCGTTGGGTGCGCACGCGGCGGCGGACGCGGGCTTCGCCGCCATCGCTGTCGTCCGCGGCGTCGGCTCCGCGGGAGGCGCCGGCGCCCGCGTCCGCGTCGCGAACCGGGCCGGGGTCGCTCACGACGATGTCGTCGCCCGCGCTTCGCGCACCGCGTCGAGCGGTGCGCTCGAACCGCCCGCGCCGCGGCCCGGGCGGTTCGAGCAAGTCGGGGTCGACGCGGTCGCATCCCAAGAGGCGCGCCGGCACCACACCGCGCGCGACGAAGTCCGCGAGGGCGCGTACGTTGCGGCGCAGCGGCGTGCCCGCCAGCAGGTTGTGGCAATAGGCGAGCGCCAGTTCCGGGATGCCCGGCAGGACGGGCGCGTCGGACACCGGGATACCGCGCAGGTGGCGCCTCATCGCCTGAAGGTTCTCGAGACTCAACAGTGTGCCGGACATGCCTCCTTTGTACGGAACGACCGCTTCGACGTGCGCGGCGGTTTGCGGCGGCCGCTCGCCTCAAGGAACGGGCGGGCGGGCCGATGTGCGTACGCAGGATGCACGCATCACTGAGGGGGATTGCTGTCGCCGTCGTGTCCGTATGGGTGCCTGCCGCGGTCGCCGCGCCGCCGCCGCCGGGGCCGGCCGCGACCTCCGCGTTCGGGCCGCGCCCCGAGTACGCGCCGGGCGTGCCGGTGACGATGGTGGTCGACGACTTTGCGTCGATCGAGCCGGGGATCACCGACCAGCGCGCCGCGGAAATCGCCAAGGCGATCGCGGAGTGGTCGGCGCGCGGCATCGACTACGGCGCGTACTACGGGTTCGGCGCCGGCTACGGCGACCTCGACGGCGCGCGGGTGGACCTCGACGGCACGCCGGTGGTGGCCGAGGTCGGCGGCTACATGGCGTCGCCGACTCGCGCGGCCTACCGGGCGTGGCTGATCGCGTCGGGCGAACTGGCGGTGGACCTGGGCGCGACGCACGTGTTTCTGGACCTGGCGTCGCGGGACTTCACGACGCTGTCGTTCGACGGCGAGGTCGTCGCCGCATTTGCCGACTGGATCGGCGAGCCGGGCTTCGACATCGCCGCGCACCTGCGGTCGCTCGGCTATCCCACCACGTCGGCGCTCGTCGCCGCGCGCGACTCGGGCGATCCCACCCTCGCGTCCGACCCGTACTGGCAACTGTGGGTCGCGTTCGATCCGGTCCTCGAGCGGCACATCTTCGAGGAGTGGGCGTCGGCGCTCCGCGCGCGGGCGGCGGCGTACGGGCGCACGGTCTATCTGTCCGGCAACCGCAACTTCGACGGGCCGGATACGTGGCTCACGGGCGACCTGTTCGACTACCTGATCAGCGAGACGTTCCTGGACGCGCTCGGCTACCCGGCGCGCGATCTGGCGTTCCAGTACAAGACGGCCGTCGCGTTCGGCCGGCGGTTCTGGTCGTGGAACTTCCCGAACAACACCGGATCGCTCAACGGGACCAACGACCCGTGGGCCCAGGCGCCGTGCAACGCGCTCGACCGGCTGTTCGTCGCGCAGACGTTCGCCAACGGCGGTCTGTCGCAGGTGTGCGGCGCGGGATGGGTGTACTTCCACCAATACGGCTATCTGCCCGACGAGGTGGCGCCGCTATACTTGTTGGTCGCGTCGCACCCCGAGCTGTTCGACCACCCGGAAGCCGGCGAGGTGGCGCTGTGGTTTTCCGAGGCGTCGGAGCGGCTCGACTCGGGCGGCCACGCGCGGTCGTTCCGCGGCGCGAGCTACCTGCTGTCGGACGCGCACCGCCCGTGGGATGTCGTGTTCGCCGCGGATCCGATGGCGCGCGACGGCGCGGAGCGGCTCGCGCTGGCGGATCTGCTGCCGTATCGCGCGGTCGTGCTGGCCGGCGCGCGCGCCCTGACCGACGAGCAGATCGGGATGCTCGAGGATTACCTGGACGCCGGCGGCGTCGTCATCGGGTTCGGCCCGGTCGGCGATCTCGACGCGACCGGCGCGGACGTGTCGGCGCAGCGGACGTTCGACGACGCCTTCGGCCGGGATGCGGTCGATACGACGCGATACGCGGGGACGATCGTCGCGTTCGCGCAGGACCTGGGCGCGCAGGTCTACGACGGCGCGGCCGACGCGGCGGTGCGCGCCGCGGCCGTCGACGCGTGGCGGGCCGCCGTCGATCCGGTCGTGCCGCCGGAGATCGCGACCGACCTGCCGTCGACGGTCCACGTGACGCGGTTCGAGCGCGTCGCCGACGGCTCGCACGTCTACCACCTGGTGAACACCGACTACGACGCGGCCGCGGGCGCGGTGACGCCGGTCCCCGAGGGCGCGACGTTCGCGGTGCCGGTGCCGCCGGGCTTCGTGGGCGCGCCGACCGTGACGCTGCTGCAGCCCGGCGCCGCGGCGCAGGTGATCCCGGCTGCGGTCGACGGCGGCATGGTCACCGCGACGCTGCCGGCGCTCGGCGACTGGACGATCGCGGTCGTCGGCAGCGCCGTCGGGCCCGACGCGCCGGTCGATCTGCCGCCGTGGTCGTCCGTGCACACCGTCGACAACGCGCTCACGACCGTGGACGACGCGCTGGCCACCGGCGGCCAGCGGCCGGACGTGGTCGACGCATCCGGCGAGATCCTCTACCCGTACTGGTACTGGAAGGGGGGAAACCACGGCGCGGTGCCGTTCGAGGTCCCGGTGCTGGCGACCGGCGCGGCGCCGATCGCGACGATCGAGCTGTGGTACCGCTACGACGGCGGCGAGGGGTACGGGCCGTGGACGCAGTACGCGTCGGTGGCGCCCGCGTCGCCGGCGCGCACCACGATCGAGACGATCTCGTTCGACGCGCCGGACGGCGAGGGCTACTACCAGATGTACGTGCGCGCGATCGACGAGGAGGGGCGCGTCGAGGAGGTCATCGCCGGCCCCGAGACCGGCTACGGGGTCGACTGGACGCCGCCGGAGCCGCCGGTGGTCACCGAGGCGTCGGGCGCGCTGTCCGGTCGCTGGCAGGAGGTCACGGATCGGCCCGTGTTCCAGTGGACGCCGCCGGTCGACGCGCTGTCGGGCCCGGCGAGCGCGAACCTATCGCTCGTGGTGGCGGACACCGGCGCGACGGTCGCGACCTGCCGGATCGCCGACACGGCGACGATGACCCGGTGGGATCCGGCCGACGGGACCGATTGCACGGGCGACTCGGACGTGACCTCCGGCGGCGCGCTGGCGCCCGGGGCCTACATGCTGCGGTTTCAGGTCGAGGACGAGGCGGGCAACTGGAGTCCGAGCTACGCGGTGTTCTGGTTCTACTACGGACCGCTCGCGGTCGACGACGTGCGCGACGTGCGGGTGACGCCGCAGGACGGGGCGATCACCGTCGCGTGGGATCCGCCGGCCGACCCGCGCTACGCCTACGCCGGCATCTACGTGCGGCCCGCCAACGGCGACGGCAAATGGAATCACCTGTGGTCGACCCCCGATGCGACGGTCACCGAGCAGGTCGTGCGGCTGAAAAACGGCGTGCCGCGGCAGGTGATGGTGGTCGCGTTCGACGCGGACGGGCGCCCGGGCAACCAGGTGATCGCGCCGTGCGTGTACACGCCGGGGCCCGTGCCGGTGACCGACTGCGGCAGCGGCAGCGGCGGCGAGCCGGACGCGGGGATGCCGGACGCGGGGATGCCGGACGTGGACGCGGGGATGCCGGACGCGGGGGCGGGGATGCCCGACGCGGGAATGCCCGA
>RFGE01000150.1 GCA_003696105.1 Deltaproteobacteria bacterium
ACGGACGACACGGTGGACGTCGTGATCGACGACGACGAGTGCGGGCTGTCGTATCGGTTCAAGGCGCGGGTCACGTGGGTTCGTGCCGACGCGGCCACCGACGATTACGTGGTCGGGCTCGCGTTCGTCGGCGCGCCGGTGCTGCTCCGCTACGCGCCGGCGCGCGCGGCGGCGAGCCGCGCGGGCATGGCGGACGCCGCGTAACCCCCGCGGACGGCGGCCGGTGCCGCGCGTTGGCGGCGCGGCCGGTCGCGGTGGTACGGTCGACCCGGATGGTCGCGCCGGCCCGCGTTGCGCTCGCGCTCGGCGCGGCGGCGGTCGCCGCCGCGCTCGCGCCCGCCGCCGCGCGCGCGCAGGCCGGCGACGGCGCGGCCGCGGCGATCGGCGCGGCAGTCGAAGCGAGCATCCGCGAGCGGCCGCTGCTGCACAGCGCGCGGGTGGGCATCGCGGTGGTGGACGTGGCCACCGGGCGCGAGCTGTACGCGCGCGACGGCGACGGCGGCTACAGCGTCGCGTCGAACGCCAAGCTCGCCACCGCCGCGGCCGCGCTCGCGCGCCTCGGCCCGGATTTCCGCTACGAGACGGCCGTGTACGCGGACACGTTCGACGCGGCCAGCGGGACGGTGCGCGGCGACCTGATCGCCGTCGGCCGCGGCGACCCCTCGCTCGACGCCGACGATCTGCGCCGCCTGGCGCGCCAACTGCGCGCGGCGGGCGTGCGCCGCGTCACCGGCGGCCTGGCACTCGACGACAGCTACTTCGACGCGGAGGCGCTGCCGCCGCACTTCGACGAACAGCCCGACGAACACGCCTCGTTCCGCGCGCCGGTGTCGGCGCTCGCGCTGAACTTCAACGCCGTCGCGATCGTCGTGCGGCCCGGCGCGAAGGCCGGCGCGCCCGCCGTCGTGTCGGTCGATCCGCCGAACGACTACGTGCGCGTCGCCGGCGGCGTCGCCACGACCCGGTCCGGGCGCCAGCGCGTGTCGGTGGTCCCAGTCGCCCGCCCCGGCGCGCTCGAAGTCAAGGTCGCCGGCCGCGTGCGCGCCGATTCGGGCGTGCGGCGCTACCGGCTGCGCGTCCCCGATCCGTTCGCGTACTTCGGCGCCGCCCTGCGCCACGCGCTCGCCGCCGAGGGCATCCAGCTGCGCCGCCGCACGGTCGTCCGCGCCACGCCCTCGCCGCAAGCCCTGCGCCTCGCGGCGGTCGCCAGCCCGCCGTTGGCCGTGCTCGTCCGCGGCATGGGCAAGTACTCCAACAACTTCGTCGCCGAGATGGTGTTCAAGACCCTCGGCGCCGAGTCGCGCGCCGAGCCGGGCCCCGCCACCTGGCGCGACGCGCAGCGCGCCGTCCGCGACTTCCTCGTGGCCGACATCGGCCTGGCCGACGGCAGCTTCCGCCTCGAAAACGGCTCGGGCCTGTTCGACGCCACCGACATGACGCCGCGCCAGCTCGCGCGGCTGTTGCGCGCGGCCTACCGCGACTTCCGCTACGGACCGGACTTCGTCGCCGCGCTCGCGTTCGGCGGCGCCGACGGCACGCTGTCCGAGCGGTTCGTCGACGGCCCCGCCGACCGCCAGGTGCGCGCCAAGACCGGCACGCTCGACGGCGTGTCGGCGCTCAGCGGCTACGTCGCGGTCGACGGCGCGCGCCCGCTCGCGTTTTCGATCCTCGTCAACGACGTGCCGGACGCGCGCGGCGCGCTGCGCGATGCGCGCGGGCTGCAAGACGACATCGTCGAGGCGTTGATCGCGTGGTTGCGCGAGCCGCCGTGATCGCGCGACCCGCCGCGGACGCGCGAGCCGACGCGGACGCGCGAGCCGCCATCCGACCGCGGCTGCGACGACCGTGCGGGCGACGAGCCGAGCGCGCCGCCGCGCAACCGACCGCACCGTTGCACGCACAACCGATCGAAGAAACGCGTTATGCCGCGACGACGCGCAAGTCGATCACGATCGTGTCGATGCCCACCGCCTCGAGCGGCTCGACCACGGTCGCCGCGACGCCCGGGCCGTCCACCCGGACGACCACGTCCGCCTCGCGCTCGGCGAGGCCGCGATCGCAGGCGCGGCACGGGCGGCCGGCGACGTGACCGTCGCCGTGACACACCGGACAGGGCGGGAACACGGGCAACCCGAGCGCCAGGGTGCGCGGCAGCGCGTCCGGCGCCGCCAGCGTGACGCGCAGGCGCTCGCGGCGGCCCGACTTGGGCCGACCGCCCGGTGTGAAGCTGCGCAGGATCCACGCGCGAACTTCGGCGCGCGACGGCCGCGCGCCCTCGGCGTCGCGCCACAGCGCGACGCGCTCGTCGATTGCCGCCGCGGGTGCCGCCGCGCGCGGCGCCGGCGGCGCCCCGCACAGCGCGGCGTACGCGCGCTCGATGGTCGCGAGATAGCGCGGTCCCCCGCGCGGCGCACGGCCCACGCGGCAGTGGTTGACCAGGTCGCGGCGCGCGGCGGCGATTGCGCCCGGCGCGTCGTGAACGTCCACCCCCAAGGTCTCTCGAACGGTCGCCATCATCCCCTCCCGGGCCGGCCGGCCCTCGCCGTAGGCTACCCCTCCATGGTAGCGGCGACGCGCGCAAACGGGGCGGCCGCCGAACGAGCGCGGGTCGATTGCTAGCAGCCGCGCCCGGCGAGTGCCGACGGGCCGTGCGCGCCCGCGCCGCGCGCTGCCCCGGTCACGGCGCGCCCGGCGACGCGAGCCAGTCGCGCAGCCGGCGCAAGCACAACTCCGTCTTGGCGTCCTCGATGTCGCCGGCCACGCACGCCGCGATCGCGTCGTCGAGATCGAGCCACTCGGTCGTCGCGCCCTCCTCCATCGGCGAGCCGTCCCCCTCGAGCGGCTCCTGCGCCGCGGGATCGTCGACGCGAGCGGCCGCCAGCCAGTAACGCTCGGGCATGGCGCCCGGCGACGGGAAGCTGCCCGCGCCGAGCAAGACGACATCGGCCGGCTCGATGTGAAACCCGGCCTCTTCGCGCACCTCGATCGCGGCCCGGCGACGGATGCCGTCCTCCCCGCGGTCGTCGGCCTCGACGATGCCCGCGACGACCTCGCGGAAGTACAGATAGCGCGCGCGGTCCGGCACCGGCGCGACCCCCGCGGCGCGCCCGAACGCCAGCGGCGGCCGCAACCCGTCGCGCACGAGCACGCGCGGTCTCCCGCCGGCGATGCAGTAGACCGCGACGACGACCGCGTCGACGCCCTTCGGGCGCACGACGAAGTCGACGCAGTACGGTCGGGACACCGAGCCGTCCGCCCGGCGGTTGCGCACACGCAGCCGCCGCAGCGCGAGAAAGCCACCGCTGGCGCCGACGAGTTCGTCGCTGTCCACGATCAGGTCCACGACGCGCATGCGGGCATCATGCCCGGCCGCGACACCGGCGCGCAATCGCCGCCGCTACGGCGCGTACGGATCGATCACGCTGGGCACGTCGCCGGCCACCGCCTCGGCGAGGAATCGGCTCCACATCGCGTGCGCCTCGGCCGCCGGATTGTCGAACGGTTCGGGCATCGCGCGCCGCTCGAACGGAGGCTGGTCCGACACGAATTCGAACTGATCGTTGAGCATGCGCACGGCGGCGTGGCTCGCCGGATACCACACGACCGCCGCCGCCGTCTGGCGCCCGCCGCCGAGGTTCCCGCGCACGGGCGCCGCCCCCGTCTCGGGAAGCGATACGAACCGCAGAACGTCGCCGGGCGGGCTGTCCGGCGCCGCCAGCGGCATGCGCGGCACGCCCGCGGCGGCGAACATCGATTCGTGCGACTCGTTCGGCACCCACTCGTCGCCCCACGACATCGTCATCATCAGATGGGGACCGCTGCCGCCGCGCAGCGACCCGGCGACGAGATACGGCGCGAACGCGAGCGGATCGCCGCGCTCGATCGCCGTGTCGTACAACATCACGATCGGTTCGAACCGGGCCCCGCGGATCGGATCGCCGAGCGCCACGCGCGCCGTGACGTCGAACGGAGAAAACACCACGCCGGCAAACGTGCCGGAGAAGTTCGCGCTGTGCAGCATCGCCGGGTACGGGAACCCCGCGGCGATCGACCACACCGACCCGGCGACGAGGTTCGGGTCCACCGCCAGCGCGACGGTCGCCAACATCGCGCCGAACGACTCGCTCAGAATGCCGACCCTGGGCGCAAACGACAGCTTCCCCGGCAAGCCCGCGGCGACCAGCGCCGCGTCGATCGGCGACGGATCGCCCGAGACGACGAACGCGGCCAGCGCGCAGATCTCGGCCGCCGCCTGGCGCAGGTTGTCCCGCATCGCCGCCGGGTGGTACGCGGGTACGCCGCCGCTGGCCACCAGGTGAAAGAAGTTGACCGACGGAAACAGGCCCTCCAGGTCCCCAAAGCCGTCCGGGACCGCGTCGCCGGTCAGATCGTTTCTCCCATCGCCCGCGGTGGAGGACCGGCTGCCGTGGTACGGGGCATCGATCGCGAGCGTCGCCATGCCGCGCGCCGCCGCCGTGTCCGCCTCGACGAGCATGTCGATGCGCGTGCGGTTGATGCCGTGGACGTAGATGACGACCGGCAGGTTCGCATAGTCGGTCGCCGTCTTCGGCAACACGAGCGTAAAGCGCACCGACTGCGTCCCCTTGACGACCGCCGCGCCGGCCGCGTCGAACTCGATACGCCCGGCGACATTCGGCTCCGCGGCGAGAAAGTTTGGCAGCGCGATGTCGCCGTGGACGACCGCCGCGATGTGCCCGTGCGGCTGCGGGCGGGTCATCCCGAGCAGCCAGCCGGGCGTCGCGTCGGGATCCTGCGCGCCGAACAGCGCGTCCAGGGCGGCGGCATCCGGGCCGACGACCTCGACCGCCGACACCACCGGCGGCGCGGCCGCGGCGGCCTCGCGCAGGGCGACCATCTCGGCGGTGACCGATTCGGTCGTGAACACGGTGGCCGCGGCGACCTCCGCGCGGGTGTCCGCGTCGAGCGCCTCCAGCAGAGGCCGCACCGACGCCTGCACCGCCGCGACCGCGGGATCCGACGGCACCGTCGTCAGGTCGGCCGCCTCGACGAACGCCGGCGCCGGCGCGGCCCCGGCCGCGCGCAGCACGTACGCGCCGTAGCGGGTCCGCTCGCGCAGCACGACGCCGTACGCGGGCGCCGCCACGATGCCGCCGAGGTCGTCGCGCCACACGACGTCGACCGGCACCGGCCGCGGGACATCGCCGAGTTCGACGAGCGCGACGCGGCCGTCGAGGTTCGCCGGGTCGAGCTCCCCGGCGACGGGGAAGAACACGAACGACCGCACGCCGGCCCCGTCGAGGTCGTGCAGCGCGTCGCGCATCATGTCGACCATCTGCGGGTCCGCGTTCGGACCGACCGGCAAGCTCGTGAGTGCGAGCCGCCCGGACGCATCCAGGTACAGGTCGGACGGATACGGCAGCGCGCCCCACGGCGCACCACCGCCCGGCTCCGGCGGCTCCAGCACGTGGCGCGCCGACGCCCCCGCGTCGGCCGGCACCGCCGCGTCCGGCCGCGCCGCGTCGTCGTCGTCGTCGCCGCCGCCGCCGCAACCGACCGCCAACCCGATCGCGACGGCCGCTGCGGCCGTCCGGTTCGCCACTCGCATGGTACCTCCTGCTCGCGCCCGCACCTTCCATTTGTACCGCACTACCCGCCCGCGCTGCGATAGCCTCGCGGCCATGCCGAACCTTCGCAATCACCGCGCCGTCATCACCGGCGCGTCCAGCGGGATCGGCGCCGACATGGCGCGGCTGCTGGCCGGGTGGGGCTGCGACGTCCTCGTCGCCGCGCGCCGCCGCGACCGCCTCGACGCCCTCGCCGCCCGCCTGCGCGCCGACCACGGCGTGGACGCGATCCCGATCGCGGTCGACCTGGCGACCGCCGGCGGCCGCGCCGAACTCGCCGAAGCCGCGTGCGCACGCGGCTTCGACATCTGGATCAACAACGCCGGCTTCGGCGACTACCAGCCGTTCGTCGCTACGGAGTGGGCGCGCCACGCCCAGATGCTCGAGTTGAACGTCGTCGCCCTCGCCGAACTGTCGCACCGCGCGGTCGCCCATCTGCTGTCGCGCGGCCGCCGCGGCTATCTGCTCAACGTCGGTTCGGTCGTCGCCTACGTGCCGATCCCGAACTTCGCCAACTACTGCGGCACCAAGGCCTACGTGCGCGCGTTCTCCAACGCGCTCGCGGCGGAGCTGGCCGGCACGCCGGTGACCGTCACCTGCCTGATGCCGGGCGCGACCGCGACCGAGTTCGCCGAGGTCGCCGGCCACCGGCTGTCCGCCGCGCAGCGCCGGTTCATGATGCCGTCCGAGCAGGTGGCCCGCATCGGTTTGCGCGCGATGCTGCGCGGCCGCCGCAACGTGGTGACCGGTGCGCCGAACAAGCTCACCGCGCTCGGCGCGCGCCTGCTGCCGACGCGCGCGCTGTCGTGGGCGGCGGCGCGCGCCCTCGGACGGCCGACGCGAACCCTGCCGGAGGCCAGCCGATGACCGCCCCGCCGACGGCGGCCGACAACGCGTGCCGGTGGGATGGCGCCCGGCGCGGCCACTACGAGGTCTGGTACCTCACGTGCAACCACCTGGCGTCGCGCACCGGCTACTGGATCCGCTACACGCTCGAGGCGCCGCTGGCCGGACGCGGCGACCCGTACGCCCAGCTGTGGTTCGCGCGGTTCGACAAGCGCGACCCGTCGCGCACGTTCGCGATCAACCGGGTCGTTCCGATCGAAACGTTCTCCGCCGGCGACCGGCCGTTTTGCGTGCGCATCGGCGACGCCGAGCTGCGCCACGACGCCATGCGCGGCGCGATCGCCGGGGCCGGCCACGACGTGTCCTGGGACCTGCGCTGGCGGCCGGCGGCGCACACGCACCGCCACCTGCCCGGCCTCATGTACCGCCGCGGCGGCCTCGGCGACACCACCGTGCTGTCGCCGAACCTCGACGTGCCGGTGCGCGGAACGGTGCGCGTCGACGGCCGCGCGGTCGAGTTTTCCGGCGACCCGGGCGGGCAGACCCACCTGTGGGGGCGCAAGCACGCGCACGCGTGGGCGTGGGGCCACTGCAACGCGTTCGACGGACACCCCGGCGCCGCGTTCGAGGTGCTCACGGTTCGCCTGCGTCGGCGCGGGCGGGTGTCGCCGCCGCTGACGCTGCTGTCGCTGTACGCCGGCGGCGCCGCATACTGCATGACCGGGTTTGCCGACACCCTCCGCGCGCGCGGCACGTGGACGACGGGCCGCTACGCGTTCCGCGCCGAGCGCGGCGACGTCCGCATCGAGGGCGAGTTCTCGTGCCGGCCGGACGACATGGTGGTCGCGCGCTACGCCGACCCCGACGGCGAGCCGGCGTACTGCAGCAACACCGAGGTCGGCGACCTGCGCGTCACCCTGTGGCGGCGGGCGGGGCGGCGCGGGCCGTGGCGGGAGCAGATGCGGCTGGTGGCCCCGGGCACCGGCCACTTCGAGACCGGCGGTCGAACGCGCGACCGAGCCGTCGTCAAGGACCACGTGACCGTGTAGTATCGCGCCACCGTGGCCGAGGAGCTCAAACGCACGCCCCTGTACGACGCGCACGTCGCCGCCGGCGCGCGCATGGTCCCGTTCGGCGGCTGGCACATGCCGGTGCAATACCCCACCGGCATCATCAAGGAGCACCGCGCCGTGCGCGAGGCGGTGGGCGTGTTCGACGTGTCGCACATGGGCGAGGGCGCGCTCGTCGGTCCGCGCGCCGGCGAGGCCGTCCAGCGGCTCATCACGCACGACGCGCGCCGCCTCGACGCCGACGGCAAGGCGCTGTACACGGTGATGTGCAACGACGCGGGGGGCATCGTCGACGACTGCATCGTCTACCGCCGCGCGGCGGACGACTACCTCATCGTGCTCAACGCGTCGAACATCGCCAAGGACCTGGCGTGGATGCGCGAGCGCGCCGGAGACCTCGCCGACGTCCGCGACGAATCGGACGCGACGGCGCTTCTGGCGGTGCAGGGACCGCGCGCGGTCGCTGTGGTCGACCGCCTGTCGCCGGCGCCGCTGGCGGACGTGCCGCGGTTTTCGTTCGTGCGCGCCGACGTCGCGGGCGTCCCGTGCATGGTCGCGCGCACCGGCTACACCGGCGAAGACGGGTTCGAACTCGCCTGCGCCGCCGACCGCGCGCGCGCCCTGTGGGACGCCCTGATCGAGGCCGGCGCCGCGCCGTGCGGCCTCGGCGCCCGCGACACCCTCCGGCTCGAAGCGCGGCTTTGCCTGTACGGCAACGACATCGACGAGACCACCACGCCCTACGAAGCGGGGCTCGGCTGGGTCGTCAAGCTCGACGCGGGCGACTTCATCGGCCGCGACGCGCTGCGCGCGCAACAGGCCGCCGGCGTCTCGCGCAAGCTGATCGGGTTTCGCATCGACGAGCGCGCAATCGCGCGCCACGGCTACCCGGTCGTCGACGCCGGGGGCGAGCCGATCGGGCAGGTCACGTCGGGCACCAAAGGGATCTCGGTGCCCGGATCGATCGGATTGGCGTATGTTCCGGTCGCGCTCGCATCGCCCGGCGGGCGCATCGCGATCGACTGCCGCGGCAAGCGGGTCGACGCGACCGTGGTCAAGGGCCCCTTTTACAAGCGGGAGGACAAGCCAGCATGAGTGACGCGTATCCCAAGGACCTGCTCTACACGAAGGAGCACGAGTGGGCCCGGATCGACGGCAACGTCGCCACGATCGGGATCACCCAGTTTGCCGTCGACCAGCTCGGCGACGTCACCATGGTCGAGTTGCCCGCCGAGGGAGACGAGGTCACCAAGGACGAATCGTTCGGCTCGGTCGAGAGCGTCAAGGCGGTGTCGGATCTGTACGCGCCCGTGTCGGGGAAGGTGGTCAAGGTCAACGATCCGATCAACGACTCGCCCGAGATCCTCAACGAGGACCCGTACGACGAGGGCTGGCTGATCCAGATCGAGATGACCGATCCGGACGAGGCCAAGGAGCTGATGTCGGCCGACGCCTACGCCGAGTTCGTCGCCGAGCAGGAGTAGGGACGGTCGCAGCCGGCGGTGCCCGCCCGCCGGCCGCCGCGACACGCAGCGGGCGCGACGGCGCCGATGTCGGGTTCTTGCGCCCCGTTTGCGTGTCGGGCGGTTCGCCGGCGAGCAGCCCGATGCCCGTGACGCCGGCCGGCACGCGACGGGTGACGCCCGGGCGGTCGCGACGGCGAGCCGCCGCCGGCGTCCCCGGCGATCCGCGAGGAATCGAGCGGGCTCGCGCGCGTCAATAGCGGAAGATCCGCCAGCCGCTGCCGCGTTCGATCTCGAACGCAAAGCCAAAACGGAACGTGATCCGGCCGGTCCCGTCGTCCACCAGACCGGTCGGCGGGTTCGGGAACGGCTGTGCGAGGCGGAACGCCTGGATCGCCTCCTCGTCGAGGAAGTCGACGCCAGACGGCTTGGACACGACGACCTCATCGAGCGCGCCGTCGCGGGTGAGCGACACCGTGAGAACCGTGATGCGGTCCTTGACGCCGTAGATGTTGCCGGTCGGGTCGCGGCGGCGGTAGACCTCCTCCGGGTGCCAGTTCTGTGCGACCTGGCGTTTGACGCGGTTGAAGAACGTCGCGTACTTGAACTTGCGCGTGTTGAGCGCGGTCGTCTCACCCTCCTCGACGCCGGGCAGGTGGTCCATCGTGCCGCCGGCCACCCGCTCGATCAGTTCGGGTGTCGGCGTGAGGTTCGGCCCGCCACCGGGCGGGCCCGGCCGGGCGCCCGCCCCGCCCTCGCCGCCGTCGCCGGCCGGCCCCCACGGCGGCCGCGGCTGGACCTCTCCGCGCGTGGCCGCGCCGATGCCATCGGGAGCGACCCGATCGAACCCCGCGGTCGCGGCGGCGGAAGCGGCGGGCGCCGGACGACCGGGCGCGCCGGGCCGGCGCATCGACAGCGCGCCGTCGCCGCCCGCTTCGGAAGACGCGGCGGCCGGCGCGCGCGGCGCCTCCGCCGGTTCGCGGGACGGCGGCGATGATGCGCGGCCGCGCTCGTCGAACGCGCCGCGGCGGACGGTCTGCCGGTCGACCGTGCTGTCGTACTCTGCCAGGTAGTCGTAGTGGTCCGGCCGGCGCTCGACGGCGGGCGCGGGGATGTCGACGACCTGTCCGTCGAGCCGTTCCTCGACCTTTTCCTCGACCATCTTGTCGAACGCGTCGACCAGGTCGAGGTCGACCGCGTCGACGGAGTCGGCATCGAGCAGCGGCGTGGCGTCGCGCTCGATCTGCGCGACGGTGTCCGCATCCGGCGCACTGCAGTCGATCAGCGCCAATCGATAGTCCCGCAGGGCGTCCGATACGCACGCGCGGACGTGGCCGCCCGCGCGCCAGGCGCACCCGATCGCGCGCGCGGCCAGGTGGGCGACGGCCTCGCCCGCACACGACGTATCGACGGTGAACGAGCCGCCGGGCCCCGACACCGCGGTCGCGGTCGCGACCGTTCGATCGCGCCGCGCCCACCGCGCCCCCCCCGTCGGCGGCGGCACGAACGTCAGGAATGCGGCGTGCACGGCCAGTGCGGCCGCGACGACGCCCAGCGGGCGGTAGTGGTCCCGCGACCTGCTCCGGCGGCGGCGTGCGGTCACTGCCAAGGCGTCGTCTCCTGGGATCGGATCCGTCAGTCAGTATACGGCCGGCCGGCGCAGCCGCTCGCCGAAACCGGACGGTCGATCCGAACCGGCACCGGCCGCGCGCCGTCGTCACCTCACGATGGGATTGCCGAACAGGTAGGGTGCGCGCACCACCACGCGATCGCGGCCACGCAACAGCGCCTGCGGCACCGGGCCGTACGGCGCGGCGCGGCGCAGCGCGTCGAGCACCTCCGCGTCGAACGCGGCAAAGCCGCTGGATTTGTCGACGTGGACGTCGGCGACGGAGCCGTCGGCGAGCAGCGTGAACCGCACGACCACCTCGCCCTGTTCGAGCGACAGCGCGAGCTGCCGCGGAAACTCGACGAGCGCGTCGATCCGGCGGTACATGTCGCGGAAGTAGGGATCGTCGCGCCGCGCGCGCAGGGCGCCGGGCCGCCGCGCCCGCGCCAGCGCGGCGCGGACGGCCGCCGTCGACGACCCGCGCCCGCGCGGCGCCACGCCCGGCGCCGGCACCGGCCCGGCGACCCCGTCGTGGCGGCCGCCGGCGCGCGGCCGGGTGAGTTCGAACGGCCCGGGGCGGCGCTCGTCGCTGGCCGCCACCGCGTCGACCGCATCGCGCGCTGGGCCGTCGCGATGGGATTCTACCGCCGCGGGCCCGCGGTCGACGCGCGGGGCCGCCGGCCCGGCTACCACGTCGCCGCGCACAGCCGCGGGGCGCGCCCGCGCCGGCGACGGCGCGGGTGCCGTCGCCAGCGTACCGCCGGGCCGCACCGCGACCGGCGCGCCACCGGCTGCGCCCTGGTCGCGGCCCGCCCGCGCCCGGCGGCCGCGCGCGCGGCGGTCGTCCCACCCGGGCGCGGGCGCGCGCGACAGCGCCTCCCGGCTCGACGCGCGGCGCGCCGTGCGCCGGCGCGCGATCCGGTAGCGGTCCGCGGCGCTCCATGGTTGCGCACGCAACGACTCGCCGTCGCGCCGCCCGGTGTACGTGTCCGGCCCGCCCGCGGCGCCGCCGCCGCGAGACGCCGCCGCTTGGCCCGGCAGGTCGGCGCCGCCGCGCGGCAACGGATGACCGACCGCCGGCGCGACCACGTCCGCCGGCCCGATCGCGACCTCGAGCGGCGGCCCGAGTGCGCCCGGCGGCGCGGTCACCAGCGCCACCGGCACCAACGGCTCGACGGACGGCGCCGGGGCGACCGACGTGCCGGCCGCCGACGGCGGCAACCCGCGCGGGCCGGCGAGCCCGGCGAGCAGCCACACGTGCAGAGCGATCGCCCACAGCAGCGCCGCCGCCGCGCGCATCCGAGGCATCCCGGCCAGTATGGCACGCGCCGCCCCGGACGATCAGCGCGCGCCGAGCACGCGTTCGACCTCGGCGATCAACTCGTCGGCGGTCGTGCCCGTCGCCGGATACACCGCGATCGCGCCCTCGAGCGGCAACGGCGGCGCGCCGTCGTCGTCCGACGCCGCCAGGGCGTGCAGCCGCGCGACTGCCGCCTCCGCCCCCTTTTGATCGGTGTGCGGCATCAGCAGCGCGAACGTGTCGCGCGACCACCGGGCCGCGTCGTCGAATCGGCGCACGGCGAGCCGCAGCAGATCGGACATGCGGTCGATCGCGACGCTCGGGTCGGGCAGGTCGTCGAGCCCGACCACGCGCAACAGCGCGAACGAACACAGCAGCCCGAACCGTTCGGACCGCGCCAGCTCCTCCTCGACCCGGCGGACCATCTCCGACTTGCAGTACAGCAGCGTCTCGTCGTCGAACGGGTCGCGCTCGCGCAGCCGAGCCAGCTCCTCGACCACCGCCGCCGCGCGCCGGTCGACCTCGGCCGCGACGTTGCGCTCCAGCTCGTCGAGCCTCGCGCGCAGCGCGTCGCGCTCCGCGGTCAGCGCATCGATCTGGCGTTGGAGCACCTCGCCGGCGCGCAGCTGGTCGAGCGCCGAATTGACCGCGCCGACCAGCTCGCGCCGATCGATCGGCTTCGTGAAGAACCGGTACGCGCGGCCCTCGTTGATCGACGAGATCGCCGTCTCGAGATCGGGGAACCCCGTCACCAGAATGCGAATCGCGTCCGGCGCGAGGCTGATCGAACGCGTGAGCAGCTCCGTGCCGGTCATCCCCGGCATCATCTGATCCGTGATGATCACGTCGAACGGCTCGGCCTCCAGCCGCGACAGCGCCTCGGTGCCGCTCTGCGCCACCTCGACGTCGTAGTCGCGCCGGAACATCCGCTTGAGGAATTCGACGTTCTCCGGCTCGTCGTCGACGACGAGCATGCGGAATTTACGCCGCTCGGGGACGTCCGACCGCGCGCCAGTGATCGCGGGATCCCCCACGAGATCGAGGGTATCGCGGCCGCAGTCGCCGAGCAACCAGCACGTGCGCGGCGGATGTGCTACATCGTCGCCGCGATGCGACCGACGCGCCGGCAAAAACGGTGGAGCGGCCGGCTGCGCACCGCCGGTGCGCTGCTCGGCATGCTCGGCGCGGTCGCGCTCGCCGACCACCTGCTCGACCTCGCGTCGCCCCAGCGCGCGTCGTCAGTGTTCGCCCATACCGGCGCCCCCGCTGCGCTCGGGATCGCCGTGACCGCGGCCGGCGTCGCCCTGTACGCGCTCGGCCGCCGCTGGAGCCGGTAGGCGGCCATCGCGCGCGGCCGATCCCCGGCCGGACCGCTTGAACCTCCCCGGGGCCCGGTGCACACTGGCCCGCGGAAGTGCTTCCTGGACTGGTGCCGGGCTTGGCCTTCAAAGCCAATGGTGCCTCGCGAGAGCGACGGTACGGCGGGTTCGATTCCCGTGCACTTCCGCCGCGGTGTGGCGCGCTGGCCCCGGCGCCGGCGCGCCGCGCTCACTTTTCCACGTGAACCTCGTAGGTTCCGTCGCCGGACGTCACGGTGCCGACAATCGTGAGCGTGCCCGGCTCGCGCACGACGTCGTCCCCGTCGGCCATCAACCCGCCCGACAGCGACAGCGCGAACACCGCGCGGGCGTCGACGTCGCCCGACAACAACATCTCTCCGGCCAGCGTGCCCGTGAACGTGCCGTCCGGGATGTCGCGCAGGCTCATGTCGAGCGAGGGGAGCGCGGCGGAATCGGTGTCGTAGGTGATCGCGATCTCCTCCACGACGCCGGCGGTGACCGGATCGTCGACCGCGCCGTCCGCATACCCGTCGAGCGTCAACACGAGCCGCATCTCCTTGTTGGCGGACGCGCCCTGGTCGACCTGGCCGGCCACGGTGATCGTGCCCGACACGTCGCCCGCCGCCTCCTGAACGGGGATGTTCGCGCTCGTCGCCGCGTTGAACCCCGCGAAGCCGAGGCCGAGCGCCCGGTCGACCGCGCGGTCGAATCCGAGATACGCCCACCGCGCCTCGGTGTCGCTGTCCAGGTCGTCGCCGTCGCCGCAGCCGAGCGCCGCGAGCGCGGCCGCGAGCGCGACCACCCGTCCGATGCGCGATCGTTCGGTCCTGCCCGCCCCCGGGAGGCCGGCGGTCCCCACGACCGGATCGCAACGCTCATCGCGGGGCGAGCGAGACCGGCCGGCAAACGACGGATGGGACTTTGGGGAGGACGTCCGACGCGGCTGGCGTCGCGAGCAATTGGCGAAGGCGGTAGCAGACTGGTGCACTGCCAGATAGATGCGCGAGCCGCCGCCGCGGTTGAAGCGATCGCGCGCGGCGGGTCCGTGGCAAAGTCCCGGTATGGCCGGCGACGCGCAAGCCGACGCGCGGGAGTTCGTCGTCGAACTCGGGGTCGCGCTGCACCGCGCCGGAACGCCGGCACACCGCCTCGAGCGCGCCCTCGCGAAGGTCGCGCGTCATCTGGGTGAGCCGGCGCAGGTGTTCACCACGCCGACGCAGCTGTTGGTCGCGTTCGGCCCGCTGCGCGACCAGCGACCGGTGATGGTCCGCGTCCAGCCGGGCGACGTCGACCTGGGCAAACTCGAGGCGCTCGACGCGGTGGCCGACGAGGTCGTGGCCGGCGATCTCGACGTCGCGGCCGGTCTCGCGCGCGTCCGCGCGATCGCCGGCGCCCGGCCGCGGTTCGGCCGGCTCGCCACGCTCGTCGCGTTCGCCGCGACGTCGGCGGCGGTCGCGCGGTTCTTCGCGGGCGGCGTTCCCGAGATCGCGACCTCCGGCGCGATCGGTCTGGCGATCGGCGCGCTCGCGATCGCGACGACGCGCACGGTCGCAGGCGCGCATGTGTTCGAGCTGCTCGCGTCGCTGGTCGCGGGCGCGGCCGCCGCGCTCGCCGCGCACGCCGGCGCCGGCGCATCCGCGCAGATCACCACGCTCGCGGGCCTGATCGTGCTCGTGCCCGGCTTCACCCTGACGGTCGCGATGCACGAGCTGGCCACTCGCAACCTCGTGTCGGGCACGGCGCGCCTCACCGCGGCCGGGATCTCGTTTCTCGAGATCGGCTTCGGCGTGACTCTCGGCACGCTGGCGGTGACGCGCGCGCTCGGCCCGACGCCGCCGGCGCGCGGCGCGCCGCTGCCCGACTGGACGGAGCCGGTCGCGCTGGTGGTCGCGGCGATCGCGATCGCCGTGCTGTTTCACGCCCGGCCGCGCGCCATGCCCGGCATCGTCGTCGCGTGCGCCGCGGCGTTCTACGGCGCGCGCCTGGGCGCGTGGCTGGTCGGACCGGAACTCGGCGCCTCGGTCGGCGCGTTCGTCGTTGCGGCCGGCAGCAACCTGTGGGCGCGCCGGACCGACAGGCCCGCGATGGTGCCGCTGGTGCCCGGTCTGCTGCTGCTCGTGCCCGGCAGCCTCGGGTTCCGCAGCCTGACGTCGCTGGTGCAGCGCGACGTGATCGCCGGCGTCGACACCGCGTTCGCGATGGCGCTCGTGGCGATGTCGCTGGTCGCCGGGCTGTTGCTCGCGCACGCCGCCGTCCCACCCCGGCGCAGTCTGTAGGTCGGTGTGCGAGGTCGCTGCCGCGCGTACGTGTGCGCGGCGACGCGGCGGCCGCGTAGACCGCCGGCGCCGCCCGTGCGTTGCACACCACAGACCGGCGATCCGCCGGTCCGCCACCCGATCGACCTGGAGGATCCTCGATGAAGCGCACTGTCCTTGCCGTCCTCACCGCCGCCGTCACCGCCGCGCTCGCCGCGGCCGCCGCCCGGCCAGCCGCGGCCTGCGGCATGCCGATGCGCCTCGAACCGGCCGACGAGAACCTGTTGGCCGAGGCCGAGGCGCTCGCCGAAGCCGAGGAGTACTACGCCGCGATCCGGCTGTACGATCGCGCCGCATACGACGACCGCGCCGACATCCGGATCCGGCTGCGCGCCGCGTACCGCGCCGCGCGGCTGCGGGTCGAGATCGACGATCCCGACGGCGCGGCCCGCAGCTACGCGCTGGCGGCCCACCTCGCCGGGATCGCGGCGGTGCACCTGGTGCGCGGGGAATTCCGCGAACCGCAGGAGGCCGCGCTCGCGGCGGCCGAGTCCGGCGCGGTGCCAGGCGGACAGCGGCCGCCCGCGGTGGAAGCCGCGATCGAGCTCGCCGCGTCCCACGAGGCGGCGCTGGCGCGATGACGCCGATCGGTCAGCTGGCCCGCGCGGCCGTCGTCGCCGCGGCGTGCGCCAGCGCCGCCGCGCCGGCCGCCGCTCGCCCGCTGTCGGCCGAGGCGCGGCGGGGCCGAGCTGCGATGCAGCGCGCCGAGTGCACGCGCTGCCACGACGTGACCGACCCGGCCGGCGACGGCCGCGGGGTCTCGCCGGCGCCGCGCGGCCGCCACTGCGTCGGCTGCCACACCTGGATCCTGTCGACCCGCGGCGACGCCGACGCGATCGCGCGCCACCGCCATCGATACCCCGACTGGGACCGCTACCTCGAGTCCATCGAACACTTCACGCGGCTGCCGGACCTCGGCACGATCGCGCGCCGCGTACGCCCCGAGTTCTTGCGCGCGTTCCTCGACGCGCCGTTCGACCTGCGGCCGCACCTGGACGAGTCGATGGTGCCGGTACAACTGTCTGCGCGCGACAAGGATGCGGTCGTCGCGTACCTGCGCGAACTCGCCGGCGACCAGGCAGTGCCGCGGGGTGCGCCGGCGGCGCCGGAGCCGTCCGCCGCACGCGTGGCGGCCGGACGCGCGGCGTTCGAGCGCGCCGGCTGCGCGAGCTGCCACGTCGTCGGCAACGAGCGGTTCGGCGCCGACTACACGCCGGCGCTGTACGCGGCGATGAAATCGCGGGCACTGCTGGCGCCCAATCTGCGTCACGTGCGGGCGCGCATCCCGCGCGACGTCCTCGTGCGCTACATCGCCGACCCGCAAGCGGTCGATCCGCGGTCGACCATGCCGCGGCTCGACCTGCCCGCCGGCGACATCGAACAGATCGCCGACTACTTGCTGTCGGGCGACGCCGATGTGCCCGCGCCTCCGGCGCCGCTGCGCGCGGGCGACGTCGCCGTGCTCGACCGCCCGGTCGGCTTCGACGAGGTCTACGCCCGCGTGTTCGGTCGCATCTGCGTCCACTGCCACATGAACGCCGACGCCAACGGCGGAGACGGCGGCCCGGGGAACACCGGCGGGCTCGGGTTCGCGGGCGCCGGGCTCGACCTGGAGACCTACGCGGGCATGCGGCGCGGCGCGCTGCGCGGCGGCCGCCGCGTGTCGGTGCTCGACCCGGGCCCGGACGGCTCGCCGCCGCTGCTCCTGCAAAGCCTGCTGCGGCGCCACGCGGAGGCCGCCGCCCGCGATGCCCGCCCGGTGTACGGCGACGCGGCGATCGTCGCGCGGCCCGCCGGCGACCGGCCCGGCATGCCCCTCGGACTGCCGCCGCTGCCGCCGCGCGACCTGCAGCTGGTCAAGACGTGGCTCGCGCAGGGCGCGCCCGGCCCGCGGCGCGCGGCGAGTCGCTGAGCCGCGCCGGCCCGCGTCACGGCCGCCAGCGCGGCAGCCAGCGGTCGGCGGCGGCGCGCAGCCGCACGCGCGCGCTGCCGTCGGCGCGCGCGATCTCGATGTGGCGTCCCGCCGGAGTGTGCTCGTCGTAGGCGAGGAACGCGCCGTCGGGCGACCAGCTCGCCGTCACCACCGCCGCGCCGGCGCGCGACACCCGCACCGGCGGCGCGCCGCGGTCGACGCGCGCCACCCACAGCTCGCGCGCGCCGCTGGCGTGGTGCAGCAGGTAGGCGATGCGCTGGCCGTCGGGCGACCACACCGGGTCGCACTCGTGCCGGTCGGCGGCGTCGAGGCCGGTGACCCGCGACACCTGTCCGCTCGCGACCTCCACCACGAACAGCCGCTCGGGGCCATCGCGGTCGCCGCAGAACGCGACCCGCGTTCCGTCCGGCGACCACCGCGGGGTCGTCTCCTGGCCGGGCTGGTCCACCAGCGAAGCCCGCCGACCGCCGTCCGGGTCGATCGCGACGAGCGCGCCGTCCCCGCCGGCCGTCGACACGAACGCGATGCGGTCGCCGCGCGGCGACACGTCCGGGTCGAACGCGCCGTCGCCGTCGAAGGTGATCCGTGTCGCCGCGCCGGTCGCCAGGTCGACGCGGTACAGGTCGCGGAAGCTCGCTGCGCTCGTCTCGACCACCGCCCAGTCGCCGGCCGGCGGCGCGCTCGGGCGCCGGACGACGCCCGCGACCGGCCCGACGCGCCGCCACCGCCCGGTCGCATCGCGCACCGCGAGCTGCTCGCGGTGGTCCGCCCCCTCGGGCCCCTCGACGACGGCGATGGCGAGCGCGCGCCGCCCCGGCCCGGGATAATAGGCGGCGTCGGCGGGCGCCTCATCGCGCAGGTCGTCGCCGCCCGGCGTCATCGACCGCATGCGCACGTCGCCGCCGGCGGCGCGCTCGGCGAACCAGATGCGCCCCGGAGCCGCCGCCAGCGCCGCGGCGAGCGCCGCGTCACCGTCGAGCCGGGGGGCGGGCGCGACCGGAAGCGAGGCGCTCGGCCGCGCGGCCGGCGACTCCGGTGTCCCGGACGTCGACGGCCGGCAGCCGAGCACACCGAGCGCACACGCCGCCGCGATGCGCGCGGCCGTCACCGGACGCGGATCGCGTCGGCGACCACCACCGCCCCCGACGGCGCCCACCGCGACAGCACGACCTTGTTCCAGCCCTTCTTGAACCGCCACGTCCCGAGCGTGTTCCACTGCCGGCCAGCGACGCGCTGATTCTTCTTGACGGTCGCGAGCCGGTTGCCGGCCGCGTCGAACACGACGAACGGCGCCGCGTCGCTGCGATTCGAGCCGGCGGTCCACCACGCGTCGATCGTCTTGGTCGCGTCCGCCGCCAGGTAGAAGCGGAACTCCGCACCGTCGGACACCGGCTGCGTGCTCGCCCACCAGTAGCCGGTGCCGTAGTACCCCGCCGTCGCGTTGGACGCGGTCCAGTTCGACGACACGACGATCTTGGCCTTCGACGCGTCGTTGCGGCTGTTGTTCGAGTCGACGACGATCGCGCCGCCGCCGCCGCCGCCGCCGCCGCCGCTGCCGCCGCTGCCGCCGCTGCCGCCGCCGTCGCCGCAATACGCGCGGACGCGGTTGAGGTAGTGGGTCCACGGCCAGTTCGGGCCCGGGTCGGTGCGGTTCCACGGCTGAAGCTGTCCGTGGCCGACGATGTGGTACTTGTCCCGCTTGATGCCGTGGTCGCGCGTGATGTCGCACACGAGCTTCGCCGACGCCTCGATCTGTCCCGATGGGAACGACTTCTGGCTGGCATAGCCCGCGTGCTCGATACCGACCGTGAAGTTGTTGCTGTTGTACCCGTTGCGCCAGCAATCGACGCCGCCGTTCCGGCTGCAGCTATAGCTGGCCGCGATATGCCATGCCTTGCGGTATTCGCGGACGAGCTGCGTGATCTCCGCGCCGTTTTCCTTGACCACGTAATGCGCGCTCGCGCCCGCCGCCGTGTTGCGCAACCAGCCCCAACAGCCCGAGTAGCCGCCCTCGCACGTGTGGATGATGACCATCGCGATCTTGCCGATCGAACCGGTCGACCGCGCGCTGTGGTTGGGCGACGGGCGCCACACCGCGCTCGGGTAGTCCGCCGTCCCCTGCGGCACCTCCGGCTCGGGCGGCCGCGCGTACGCGGGCACCACCGACGGCTGCGGCTCGATCGTCGCGATCGGAGTGCCGTCCTCGGCCGCGAGCGACGCGCCGGTCGCGAGCACGCCGTAGACGTCGTCGACCACGTACGCGGCGCGCGCCAGCTCGTCGTCGATGCCGCTGAACGCCGCGACCGCCGGCGCCCACGCGCCGATGTCCGCGTCCGGGTCGATGCCGAGCGCATCCGCCTGCTCGCGCAACAGGGCGGCCGCCGCGCGGATGTTGCCGCGCTCGTCGAACCTGACGTCGTCCTCGTCGATGCCGGCGAGCCGCGCGCCGCGCGCGATGCGGTCGCCGCGCAGCCCCATCACTCCGTACGCGGCGGCCTGATCGTCGTGCGCGTCGCCGACGACCATCTCCCAGCGGCTCTCGACGTAGCCGATCGCCGCGAGCAGCGGCGACGGCACGCCGAACTCCGCCGCGGCCTCGTCGAACAGGTCGTCGAGGTCCACCGTGTACAGGTCTTCCGGATCGCCAGCAGACTCGTCTCCCGCGCCGTCGGGCGCGGGCGCGGTGATCTCCCCGGCACATGCGAACGCGAGTCCGAGCGGGACCGCGACGACGAAACGAAGCAGCGCATTGCGAAACATCTGTTTCACCTCCTCCCCGGCTCAGGGAGGAAGTGCAGCGCGCGTGCCACCGGCGACACGCGTGCAACTGCGCGCGCGCCCGTCGCGTTCGTGCGCCGCCTGGGGAGTGGCCCCTGCAACCTTCCGGTTGCACGCCGCCGAAGGATCCCGGTCGTCCCACGTCATCCTACCCTAGCAATGCACGTAGGTGTCGATACCACCTCCGCGCACCGCGCTCACGGCCGCCGGCGCGCGTCCACGCGGCGTGCCGGCAGCCCACAAAAAAAGGGCGGCCCGCAGGCCGCCCCTCGTCGATCGCGTCGCGCGTGGCTAGTTGCCGCCGGTGCCCGGCACCTCCTGGCAGACCTCGCCGTTGGCCGCGGGGTTCGCGCAGTCGCAGGTCCAGTCGAGCCCCGTGCCGTCCGTGTTCGAGGCGTCGGAATCGGTCTCGCAGAAGCCGACGTATTCCAGCACGCCCTGGCCATCCGACGAGCCGATCAGCCAGCAGATCTCGTTGAGACCGGGGCACGGCTTGTCGGCAGCGGTGCAGTTCGAACCGCAGCAGTTCGGCCACGTGAGCTGCATCATCGCGTCCTGGTTCCACATCTGCGTGATGGTCCCGCACAGGGTGCGGCACTTGCCCCCGAGGCACTGCGTGCCGTTGGTGCAGTCGTTGGTGAACATGCAATCCGAGCCGGCCGGCAGGTCGTCCACCTTGCGGATGCACACGCCGCCGTCGTCCGCCTTTTCCTCGATGTAGCAGGCCTCGTTGTCGCCCGTGCAGCTCGTGGGATTGAGCGGATCACAGTTGTCGAGGCACCACGCGA
>RFGE01000151.1 GCA_003696105.1 Deltaproteobacteria bacterium
GAAACCGCGGTAGCGGGATTCGATCGCGTCGAACAGGCGCGCCGCGCGATCCGGCTGACCTTCGAACAAATAGGCCTCACCGAGCCGCATCGCGAGCTGGGGACGGTCGGGGTAGATCGCCACGGCGTGCGACCACAGCGCGATCGAGTCGCGCCACACCGGGATCTGGCCGCGGGTCGTCGTCGCGGCGGTTGCGACCGCGACGACCGCGGCCGCGGCGACGGCGGCGCGCTCGGCGCCGGCGGTCGCGGCGAGCGCGCGGCCGACGCCGAGCGCGACCGCGGCGGCGGTGATCGCCAGCGGCAGGTACGCGTAGCTGTCGGCCGGGCCGCGCGGCAGGGGCAGGATGCCGCCGGCCGGCAGGTAGGCGAGCCCCGCGGCGGCGATGGCGAGGCCCGCGGCGCGCGACCGCGTTCGCCACAGCCACGCCGCGGCGGCGGCGGTCGCGGCCGCGAGGCCCGCGCCGGCGAGCGCCCAGCCGACGAGCGCCCAGCCGGTGGGCGGCACGTAGCGCGCCGCGAGGTGGGTCGGCCATACGACATGCAACAGTTGCAGCGCGTACGACCAGCCCGCGTGGGCGAGCGACGTCACGCCGAAATCGGCCAGCGGCGACACACCGTGGCTGCGGTGGCCGGCCAGCGACAGCGCGATGTCGGCCGCGACCGCTGCGGTCAGCGCGCCGTACAGGGCGGCGGCGCGGCGCGACCGCAGCGGTCGGCGCCGTGCCCGATCGACCAGCCACAGGGCCGGCAGGATGCCGACGGCGCTCGGTTTGGCGGCCAGCGCGGCGATCGCGAGGAGGCCGCACGCGGCACTGCGGCGGCGGTCGCCGCCGCGCGGTCCCGCGCGGATCGTCAGAGCGGCCAGACAGCAGACGGCGGCCAGCAGATCCTTTTGCCCCGTGACCCACGCGACCGGCTCGACCGTCACCGGGTGGACGGCGAACAACGACGCGCCGAGGGCGGCGCCGGCCGGGGTGGCGCCGAGGCGCAGCGCAAAGGCGACCGCGAGCGCCGCGACGATCGCGTGCAGCGCGACCGACACCGCGTGAAATCCGCGCGGGTCGACCCCGAACCGCGCGTCGGGATCGCGGAAGGCCGCGCGCTGCGCGGAGTACGCCGCCACGGTGAGCGGGATCGGGTAGCCGATGTCGGGCGTCGTGAGCCACTCGACCAGGCCGTGATCCGCCGGCGCGCGCGCCAGCTCGTTGCGGAGCACGTAGCGCGGGTCGTCCCAGTTGACGAACGATCCGCCGATCGCCGGCGCGTGGACGGCCGCGGCGGCCGCGGCGGCGATCGCCGCCGCCGCACGGTGCTGCCGGGTGGACCCTGACACGCAAAAACCATAGCAACGTTCGAAAGTTGCGTGGGTGCCGGCGCGGGCGGGTGCGGCCGCACATTTCGCTTTGCGGCGGTGGGTTACCGCAGTATGGTGCGCGGTCATGAGCAAGTACGGGGGGAGTTTCTGGCTCGCGGCGTTGTGCGCCGCCTGTGGACCGGCGGCGACCGGCGATGTGCCCGGCGGCGCCGCGGTGGACGCGGGCACCGGGTTGCCGGATGCCTACGCCGGACCGGCCGGCACCGTTCGCGGCACCGTGTGGGCGCCGGGCAATGCGCCCGGCATGGTGCCCGCGGGGCACGAGATCCCGATACACGACGCGCTCGTCTAACTGTCGGCGGTGCGGCCGCCCCCGATTCCGCAGGAGGTCCACTGCGACCAGTGCGTGGATCCGCCCGGCAAACACGTGTTCACCGACGCGCGCGGCGCGTTCGAGATCGCCAACATCGTCCCGGGGACGTACTGGCTCGTCATCCAGAAGGGCACGTTCCGGCTCGAGCAGGAGATCGTGGTCGGGGAATATGCAACAATCGATCTGCCTCCCGAGCAGACCACGCTGCCGTCCGAGCACGACCCGGCCAACGGCAAGTGGGTGCCCCGAATCGCCATCGCATCCGGCTTCTGGGACCAGATCGAGGACATCCTCGGCAAGATGGGACTCGGCGAGGTCGATGCCTCCGGCACGTTCGTGCCGGCGTCCGCCGCCGGCGTGTTCGACGTCTACTCCAACGGCGGCGCCATCGACCACGTGGCGATCGCTCCGCTCGAGACCCTGTTCAACATGACGGACATGCGGATGATGAACTACCACATCATTTTCATCCCGTGCTCCCAGCAGACGTTCAGCGGCGGCGCGGGGCTGGCGGGCGCGCCGCCCGAGACGCTCACCGCGATCCGCGAGTTCGTCAAGGCGGGCGGCAAGCTGTACGTGACGGACTGGTCCGGCGAGTGGGCGGACAACATCTTCCCGGAGCAGATCACGCTCAAAGGCGACACGGATACGCCGGCGTCCGCGTGGGATCCGACCACCGAGACGTGGAACACGGCGCTGTTCGGCGACGCCGACGGGTTCTCGACGACCGAAGCGCAGCACGCGCGCGCGGTCGACGAGGGGCTCAACCAGTGGCTCGACGGCCAGCGCGGTCCGCTCGTCCAGGGCGGCGGCTCGTACGCCGAGGGAACGATCGACGCCGACAACTTCGCGATCGAGGGCAAGTTCGACTTCATCGAACGGCTCACGACCGTGCAGGTGGGCATGGACGACGAAGGCTTGCCCGTGTTCGACGAGCCGAAGGCGTGGGTGATCGGCGACGAAGATGGCACGCCGGCTACCTGCACGGGCACCGGCGACGGCTGCTCGCCGTTTACCGTGACGTTCGAGCCGGCCGGTTGTGGCCGCGTCCTGTACTCGACCTATCACACCGCCGACAACCCGCACGTCGGACTGGTGCCGCAGGAACGCGTGCTCTTGTACCTGATCATGGAGATCGGCGTGTGCAAGAGCGGCCCGATCGTGGAATAGCACTGCCCCCGGTAGCGCTCGCGGGGGCGGGGCCGGCGCCGTCGTTGCCGGTGTTGTAGTGACCCTCGCACGATTTTCACGGGAGTTCGGCCGACAATGTGTGCGTGCTGACTCCCGCGACCGGCGTCGACGTGCTCAGCCGCCGGCGGCGGCCTGCCGCCCCGTTCGCGCCCAGCCGTACGGGGCGGCGGCCGCGTCCGACGACCGCCCGCGAGCGGCGCGCGATGGCGTGGGCCTACGCGCGCGCGGCCGGCCGGTCCGACGAGATGGTGACCGCCGTGCTGCTGGCGATCACGGTGGTCGTCGCCGCCGCGGTCGTCGCGCTCGCGCCGCACCTCGGCGGCCGGCTCGTGGCGCGCGAGCTGGTGCTGTGCGCGGCGGCCGCCGCGTACTTCGGCCTCACGTGGGGCGCGCTGCGGACCGGGGCTGGCAGGCGCGCCACGGCGCTGCGGTGGCTGGGCGCGACGGTCGAGCCGGCCATCGTGACGGTCGCGCTGTGGATCGTCGCGCACACCAACGGGGCGGCGTGGGCCGCGGCGGCACCGGCGTGGGCGCTGTACGCGGTCGTGATGGCCGCCAACGTGTTGCGGATGGACCCGCGGCTGTGCGTATACGGCGGCGCGGTCGCGGTGCTCGGGCACCTCGCCGTGTACTTCGGCGCCGTCGCCCCGGGCCTGACCGCGGCCGACGTCGCGCGGGTCCCGCCGCTGGGCGCGTGGGGGGCGTGGGCCGGGGCGCTGTGGCTGTCGCTCGTCGCGGCCGCCCTCGCGGTGGCGACCGAGCGGATGCGCCGGCTCGCGATCACGGGCGGCTCCGAGGTATGGCGCCGCCAGCGGCTCGAGGCGGAGCTGAGCCGGTTCGTGTCGCCCGACGTCGCCCAGGCGATCCTGCGCGGCGATGCGGTCGCGGGCGCCGCCGAGCGGCGCGAGGTGACCGTGCTGTTTTGCGACCTGCGCGACTTCACCGGGCTGTGCGAGCGGTGGGCGCCGGAGGACGTGGTTGCGCTGCTCAACGAGTTTTACGAGGAGGCCTGCCGCCTCATCCGCAACCACGGTGGTACCGTCAACAAGTTTCTCGGCGACGGGCTGCTGGCGCTGTTCGGCGCCCCGGACGAGCACCCGAATCACGCGCAGGCCGCCGCCGAGGCGGCCCACGAGATCGTCTACGCGGTGGACAGCCTGCGCGAGCGCGGCGGCGTGTGGGCGCACCTGGACGTCGGCATCGGGCTCGACTCGGGCCACGTCGTGTGCGGCGCGGTCGGCGCGCAGAGCCGGCTCGAGTACACGGCGATCGGCTCGGTCGTCAACCGGGCGGCGCGCCTGCAGGGGCTGTCCAAGCGCGCCAACCGGCGCATCGTGTTGTCGCGCGACTGCGTCGACCGCCTCGGTCCGCGCGCGAACGTCGTCGCGCTCGGGGAGGTGCCGCTCAAGGGGTTCGACGACCCGGTCGCGGTCTACGCGTTCCGCTACAGCTGACCGCGCGGCGCCGCCAGGAGGCTGTTGCGTATAGGCGCGCCAGCGAGGTGGTGAGATGCGAGGCGAGGTTCGGCGCACGCCCGCAGCGCACGAGGGCGCGTATCCGCATACGGAACCGAAGGGCGCGAGGACGTACGCCGAAGATCGCCCGCAGATCGCGACCGCAGCCAGCGGCTATGCGCAACAGCCTCCTCGTGCCCATCGAGGCGGGCGGCCGCCGTGTCGGCGGGGGACAGCCGGCGTCAGCCGGCCTGCGGTTGCGTCGCGCGACCGGCCCGTTGTATGCACGCGGGCATGCGGAAGTGGGTGACCTGGGCCGTGTTGGCGCTCGCGCTCGCGGGGGCGGCCGCCAGCTTCACGTACGCGCAGGAGACCGCGGCGGGGCCGACCGCCGCGGCCGCCGGCGACACGGGCGCGGCGGGCGTCGCGGCGGCAACGCGGCCGGAGGCGGCCGCGGGCGAGGCGGGCGCGAAGTCCGGGCCGGGCGCGGGCGAGGCCGGCGCGGCCGCGCCGGCAGACTCCGAGCCCGCGCAGACCGGCTGGCAGGCGTCGCTCGATGCCTGGTTCGGCGCGTGGGTGGTCACCCCCCTCGAGTCGGTGCTGTTTTACGACATCGCGTTCTGGACCGACGACTACGCGCTGCCGATCACCGTCGTGTGGCTCGTCCTCGGCGCGCTGTTCTTCACGGTCCGGATGGGGTTCGTGCAGTTCCGCATGTTCGGGCACGCGATCGAGGTCACGCGCGGCAAGTTCGACAACCCGGAGGACACCGGAGAGGTCACGCACTTTCAGGCGCTCACGGCGGCGCTGTCGGCCACGGTCGGGCTCGGCAACATCGCCGGCGTCGCGATCGCCGTGTCGGTCGGCGGCCCCGGCGCCACGTTCTGGATGATCGCGGCGGGCCTGCTGGGCATGGCGTCGAAGTTCGTCGAGTGCACGCTCGGCCAGAAGTACCGCGAGGTGCGGCCGGACGGCCGCATCATGGGCGGGGCCATGTTCTACCTGTCCAAGGGGCTGGGCGAGGTCGGGTTCGCCGGGCTGGGCAAGGTGCTCGCGGTCGCGTTCGCGATCATGTGCATCGGCGGCTCGCTCGCCGGCGGCAATGCGTTCCAGGTGAGCCAGTCGCTGGGCGCGATCAGCGAGACGGTGCCGTTTTTCCGCGACTACGACTGGGTGTACGGCCTGATCATGACCGTGCTGGTCGGGGTCGTCATCATCGGCGGCATCCGGCGCATCGCGCATACCGCGGAGAAGATCGTGCCGGCCATGTGCGGAATCTACGTCGTCGCGGCGCTCGCGATCCTCTTCATGAACCTCGGCCACGTGCCGGCCGCGTTCGCCGAGATCGTACGCGGCGCGTTCACGCCGGAAGCGACCTACGGTGGGTTCCTCGGCGTGCTGATCACCGGGTTCAAGCGGGCGGCATTCTCGAACGAGGCGGGGATCGGCTCGGCCGCGATCGCTCACTCGGCGGCCAAGACCGAGTACCCGGTGCGCGAGGGCATCGTCGCGCTGCTCGAGCCGTTCATCGACACCGTGGTCATCTGCACGATGACGGCGCTGGTCGTCGTGATCACCGGCGCCTACAACAACCCGGAGTACGCGAGCCTCGTCGCCGGCAATCACGGCGCGGCGCTCACGTCGCGCGCGATGGGCGAAGAACTGGCGTTCTTTCCGTGGGTGCTGAGCATCGCGGTGGTGCTGTTCGCCTACTCGACGATGATCTCGTGGTCGTACTACGGCGAGCGCTGCTGGGCGTGGTTGGTCGGCGACAGCTACTCGATGGTCTACCGCATCGTGTTCTGCGCGTTCGTGTTCCTCGGGTCGGTCCTCAAGGCGACGAACGTGCTGGCGTTCGGCGACCTGATGATCCTCGGCATGGCGTTCCCGAACATCTTCGGCATCCTGTTTTTGGCCGGCAAGGTGGCCGCCGACAAGGACGACTACATCCGCAAGCTGAAGGCCGGCGAGATGACGGCCTACAAGTGACCGCGCGGGCGCGACGGGCTATGCTCGCCGCGTGAGCGCACCGCGACGCGGCGCCACGGCGATGCGCGCGCGCCGGTGGATGTCGCGCCGGCGCGGCTGGATCGCGGCGGCGGTGGCGATCGCCGCCGCGCTGGCGCTGTACGCGCCGGTGCTCGACGGGCCGTTCATTTTCGACGACGTGCCGCAGGTCGTGCGCAACCCCGGCGTGCGTTCGATGGCCGCGGCGCTGCACAGCGGCTATCAGGAGACGCGCCCGCTGCACATGCTCAGCCTGGCGGCCACCTACGCGGTCGCCGGGATGGACCCGTTCGCGTTTCGGCTCGTGAACGTGCTGCTGCACGCGGCGTGCGCGTGGCTGCTGTGGGCCGGGCTGCGCCGCGCGGTTTCCCGCGGTCCGCTGCCGGAACTGGCGGCGGCGGTGTTCCTCGCGCATCCCGTCGCGACCGAGGGAGTGGCGTACGTGCACGCGCGATCGGGGATTCTGGCCGCCGCGTGCACGCTCGGCGCGATCGCGCTGTACGCCCGGTGGCGGTCAGGGGCGGGCGGCCGGGCGGCCTACGCGGGGTCGGTCGCGTGCACCGCCGCGGCCATGCTGTCGAAGGAGTCGGCGGTGGTCGCGCCGGTGGTGACCTGGTTGTGGGCCGCGGCGTTCCTCCACGCCGGCGACGTGCGGGCCGCGTGGCGCCGCGAGGCGCGGGCGCTGATCCCGCACGCGCTGTGCGCGGGCATCGTGCCGTTGTTGTTTGCGGTCGCGACGAATCCCCACACGGGGACGTTTGGCTTCGGCGTGGTGCCGTGGGTGGCGCACGCGCTCACGCAGGTCCGCGCGGTGGCGTACCTGGCGGGCCTGGTCGTCGTGCCGGTCGCCAACAACATCGACTACGACTTTGCGCTGTCGACCGGACCCGACGGCGCGGTGCTCGCGAGTGCGGCGGTGCTCGCGGCGGCGATCGGCGGCGCGATCGCGGTTCGGCGGCGCGCGCCGGCGGTCGCCGCCGGCGTGGTGTGGTTCTTCGTCGCGCTGGCGCCGACCAACTCGCTGGTCCCGTTCAAGGACATCCTCGCCGAGCGGCTGGCGTACCTGTCGCTCGCCGGCGCCGCGGTCGCGCTCGGCTGGGCCGGCGCGCGCATCGCAGCCGCCCGCCGGCTCGCGTGGGCGGCGATCGCCGCCTACCTCGTAGCGCTCGCGGCGCTCACCGTCGCTCGCAACCGCGTCCTGGCCGATCCGGTCGCCCTGTGGACGCAGACGGTCGCGGCGTCGCCGGCCAAGGCCCGGCCGCACATCAACCTCGGCATCGCCCTGGCCGAGCGGGGGAATCTCGACGCGGCGGGCGCCGCGTTTTCGCGCGCACTCGAGCTGGCGCCGGGCGACCACTACGCGCACTACAACATGGGCGTGTGGCTCGAGCGACGCGGCGATCTGCCCGGGGCGATCGCCGAGTTCCGCGCCGCCGTGCGGCTGGCGCCGCGCGACGCGTATCGCGCGGCCCTGGCGCGCGCCGCGACGCGGCTCGGGGTGGCGGCGTTCCGCGCGGGTGACGCCGCGCGCGCCGAGGCGCTGTGGCGCGAGGCGATCGCCGCCGACCCGCGCAACAGCCGCGCGCTGTACAACCTGTCGCGCGCACACCTGGCGCGCGGCGACCGGGCGGGCGCACGCGAGTTGTTGGCGCGCGCCGTGGCGGCCGATCCGTCTTACGAGCGGGCGCGCCGGGCGCTCGCCGAACTCGACGGCAACGGGCCGCCCGTGCCGCCGGACGCCGCGCCGTGACCGATCACCACTGGCCGGTGTTCGGCATCGACGCCCACGGCTCGCGCGGCGGCAGCGGCTCGCCGCGCTGCAACAGCTCGATCGAGATCTGATCGGGCGAGCGGACGAACGCCATGCGGCCGTCGCGCGGCGGCCGCAGGATCGTCACGCCCTTGTCGACCAGCCGCTGGCAGACCTCGTAGATGTCGTCGACGGCGTATGCGATGTGCCCGAAGTTGCGGCCGACGGAGTACGGCTCGGTCTGGTCCCAGTTGTAGGTGAGTTCGATCTCGGGCGCGCCCGGCTCGGTCGCGAGGAACACGAGCGTGAACCGGCCCGCCGGGTGGTCGCTGCGGCGGGTCTCGACGAGGCCGAGCTTGTCGCAGAAGAAGTCGAGCGCCGCGTCGAGGTCGTACACGCGGATCATCGTGTGCAGGTAGCGCAGAGCCATCGTTCGCCTCCCCGGGGAGCGCCGCCGGCGGCGGCGCGCGCGACTGTACCGCACCGCCGCGCGGGCGGCGGCGGTTTCGGCGATAATCGCGGCGCGTGTTCCGCAGGCGCCTGCGCATAGCCGGGTTCCGCGACGAGCGCCGCCGCCGCGCGGCCGTGGTCGCGGCGCTCGTCGCCGTCAACGCGGCGTTGCTGGCGGCCGGTGCCGGCCGCGGGGGCGGCGACCGCACCGCGGCGCGCGTCCGCGTCGGGCTCGTGTTCGACGTCGGCGGTCTCGGCGACCGGTCGTTCAACGACGCGGCGTACCGCGGTCTCGTCCGCGCGGCGCGCGAACTCGGCGTGCACGTCCAGACCATCGAGCCGGGCGACGGGTCGGACCGCGAGAGCGCGCTGCGCCAGTTCGCGTCGCAGGGCTACGACCTGGTCATCGGCGTCGGCTTCATCTTCACGGACGACATTCGGCGGCTCGCCGGCGAGTTTCCCGCGGTTCGGTTCGCGTGCGTCGACTACGCGATCGCGCCGGGCGATCCGCCGCCGCCGCCGAACCTGCTCGCGCTGCGGTTCCGCGAGCACGAGGGCGCGTTCGTCGTCGGCGCGATCGCCGGGCTCGAGACGCGCACGCGCGTCGTCGGGTTCGTCGGCGGCATGAACATCCCGCTGATCCGCAAATTCGAGGCGGGCTACACGGCGGGCGTGCGCCACGTGTGTCCCGACTGCCGCGTGTTGTCCGCCTACGCGGGCACCGATCCGAAGGCATTTGCCGACCCGGTCAAGGGCCGCGAGCTGGCGGACGCGCAGTATCAGCGCGGCGCCGACATCGTGTTCCACGCCAGCGGCAAGACCGGGGCCGGCGTGTTCCAGGCGGCGCGCGAACGCGGTCGCTTCGCGATCGGGGTCGACAGCGATCAGTTCCACGAGGCGCCGTGCTGTGTGCTCACGTCGATGGTCAAGAAGGTCGACGTGGCGGTCTACCGCGCGGTCGACGACGTCGTGCGCGGCCGGTTTCGCGGCGGCGTGCGCGAACTCGGCCTCGGCGACGACGGCGTCGGCTTCGTGTACGACGACAACAATCGCGATCGCATCTCCCCGGCGACGATCGAACGCGTGCGGCAGATCGAAGCGGACATCCGCGCCGGGCGGTTGGAGGTGCCGCACCGATGAGCGAGTGGGCGCTCGAGCTGCGCGGCATCGACAAGCGCTATGGAGCGGTCGTCGCCAACCGCGGCGTGACGCTGGCGGTGCGCGCGGGCACCGTCCACGCGGTCGTCGGCGAAAACGGCGCGGGCAAGACGACCGCCATGCGCATCGCTTACGGGCTCGAGCGGGCGGACGGCGGCGAACTCGCGATTCGCGGCCGGCCGGTGGACATCCGCCGCCACTCGCCCGCCGGGGCGATCGCGCGCGGGCTCGGGATGGTGCACCAGCACTTCATGCTGGTCGGGCCGATGACGGTGGCGGAGAACGTGGCGCTGGGGCGCGAGCCGCGCCGTGGCCCGTGGCTCGATCGGCGCGCGGCCGAGCGCCACGTCGCCGACCTCGCGCGCCGGTACGGGTTGCGCGTCGATCCGACCGCGCGCGTCGACCAGCTGTCGGTCGGCGAGCAGCAGCGCGTCGAGATCCTCAAGGTGTTGTCGCGCGGCTGCGACGTGGTGATCCTCGACGAACCGACGGCGGTCCTCGCCCCTCCCGAGGTCGACGAGCTGTTCGCGGTCGTGCGCGGGCTCGTCGCCGCGGGGGCCACGGTGGTGATCATCACGCACAAGCTCGACGAGGTGGTGGACCTCGCCGACCGCGTAACGGTGATGCGTCGCGGCGAGGTCGTCGCGGAACTGGAAGGCGCGCTCGACCCGGACGCGATCGCGCGCGCGATGGTCGGCCGCCCGGTGACGCTCGCGGTGCCGCGCGCCGCCGCGCGGCCGGGCGACGTCGCGCTCGACGTGCGCGACCTGTACGTGGCCGGCCGCGGAGCGGACGCGGTGCACGGGGTGACGCTGCAGGTGCGGGCGGGCGAGATCGTCGCGATCGCCGGCGTCGTCGGCAACGGCCAGACGGAGCTGGTCGAGGCGATCGCGGGCCTGCGGCCCGTTCGGGCCGGCAGCGTGGCGATCGCGGGCGTCGACGTGACCCGCGCGCCGGTGCGCGCGCGCCACGCGGCCGGGCTGGCGCACGTGCCCGAAGACCGGCACGCGCGCGGCCTGGTTCTCGCGCTGCCGGTCGCGGACAACGCCATCTTGGGCCGGGAGCGGGAGTGCGCCGGCCGGTTCGGCCTCGATCGCGGAAGGCAGCGCGCCATCGCGCGCGGCATCATCGACCGCTTCGACGTGCGGCCGCCGCGCGTCGACGTGCCCGCGGCGGCGCTGTCCGGCGGCAATCAGCAGAAGCTCGTCGTCGGGCGCGAACTCACGCGTTCGGGCCTGCGCGTGCTGTTGATCGCGCAACCGACTCGCGGCGTCGACATCGGCGCGAGCGAACTGCTGTACCGGGAGATCGCGGCCGCGCGCGACGCCGGCGCCGGCGTGCTGCTCGCGTCGGCCGACCTCGCCGAGGTGCGCGCGCTCGCCGACCGCGCCGTCGTGATGGTGCGCGGGCGGATCGCGGCGTCGGTCGACGCCGAGCAACTTGCCGCGGACGACGCGGTCGACCGCCTCGGCCGCGCGATGACGGGGGCCGCGCCGTGACCGGCGGGGTGCGCGCGCGGGTGGGCCGCGCGGTCGCGGCCGCGGCGGAGGGCGGCTACGTGGTGGCGGTGGCGCTGCTCGTCGCCATGGCGGCCGGTAGCGCGCTGATCCTCGCCTTCGGCCAGTCGCCGGCGCGGGTGTACGCCGCGATGTGGACGCGCACGTGGGGGGATGCGTACGGCGTCGGCCAGGTGGTGTTCAAGGCGACGCCGCTGGTGTTCACGGGCCTCGCGGTCGCGCTGCCGTATCGGGTGGGCCTGTTCAACATCGGCGCCGAGGGGCAGATGATCGCGGGCGGCCTCGCCACCGCGGTCGCGGGCGCGGCGCTGCCGGCCGCGACGCCGTGGTTCGTCGCGATCCCGGCGGCGATCGCGGCGGGGGCGGCGGCCGGCGCCGCGGTCGGCGCGCTGCCGGGATGGCTGCGCGCGCGGTTCGGCGCGCACGAGGTCATCGACACGATCATGCTCAACTTCATCGTCGCCGCGGTTGCGCTGTGGCTCGGCGGGCGATGGCTGTTCGTCCCCGAGACGACGCACACCGCGCCGGTCGCCGCCGGCGCGCGGCTGCCCGTGCTCGGCCTGCGCGGCAGCGCCGCCAACGCCAGCGCCGCGCTCGCGATCGCGCTCGCCGCCGGCGCGTGGTACTGGCTGGCGCGCACGCGCGGCGGCCTCGCGTGGCGGGCGGTCGGCGCGAATCCGCTGGCGGCGGAGGCGGCCGGCGTGCGGCTGGGCCGCGTGTACGTGGCCGCGATGGCGGCCGGCGGCGCGGTCGCGGGCGCCGTCGGCGCGCACTTCGTGCTCGGCTACAAGGGCTACTTCGAGGAGGGACTCGGCCGCGGCGCCGGGTTCATGGGGATCGCGGTGGCGCTGCTCGGCCGCGCGCACCCGGCGGGCGTGGTGGTGGCGGCGCTGCTGTTCGGCACCCTCGCGCACGCCGGATTCGAGATCAACGCGCTGGTGCCCAGGGAACTGGTCGACGTGCTGCAGGCGGCGATCATTCTCGCGGTCGCGGCGGCAGCCGGACGGGGAGGCCGGCGGTGATCGACGCGCTGCTGTCGGTCGCGTTCGTCGTCCAGGCGTTGCGCGTCGCCGTGCCCTACGCGCTCGCGGCGGTCGGCGGCGCCTTGTCCGAGCGCGCAGGCGTCGTCGACCTCGCGCTCGAGGGCAAGCTGCTGGCGGGCGCGTTCTGTGCGGCGGCCGTCGCGTATGCGACGGGCAGCGCGGCGGCGGGCGCGCTGGCGGGCGCGGCCGGCGGCGCGGTGCTGGCCGCGCTGTACGGGGCCGTCGCGATCCGGCTGCGCGCGGATCAGATTGTCGCCGGCGTGGCCGTGAACCTGCTGGCCGCCGGCGTCACGCGCGTGCTGCTCAAGCGACTGTTCGGCTCGGCGTCGTCGACGCCCGCCGTGCCGGCGCTCGCCGCCAACGTGGTCGTGGAGCCGTTGTTCTGGCTGGCGTGCGCGGCGGTGGCCGTCGCGCACGTCGCGGTGGCGCACACGCCGTTCGGCCTGCGGCTGCGCGCGGCGGGCGAGCACCCGGACGCGGCGCGATCCGCCGGCGTGTCGGTCGACCGGGTGCGGTGGGCCGCGGTGCTCGCGTCGGGAACCGCGGCCGGCTTCGGCGGCGCGTGGCTGGCGCTGTCGAACGCCGGCTTCGTGGCGGACATGTCCGGCGGTCGCGGCTACGTGGCGCTCGCGGCGGTGATCATGGGCCGATGGCGGCCGGCCGCCGCGGCGCTCGCCTGCGTCGCGTTCGCCGTCGCCGAGGCGATGCAGCTACAACTTCAGGCGGCGGGCGTCGGCCTGCCGTCGGAGCTGGTGCAGACGTTGCCGTACGCGCTCACCATCGTCGCGCTCGCCGGGTTCATCGGCCGGTCGCGCGCACCGGCGGCGCTCGGCCGCGAGTGACGCGAGCGGCGCCGGCGACAGCGGCGGCTCACGCGCCGGCGCGCCGGCGGAACGCCGGGCGTCGCCACCGCGGCAACCGGCGCGCCAGCGCGTGCACGGCGCGGAGGTAGTCGGCCTGCACCGCCGGCGCTCGCGCGTGCGGTGGGTACGCGGCCGCCCAATCGCCGAGCCGGTCGCCGACGCCGTCGAGGTAGGCGCCGCCGCGCTCGCCGTCGGCGGCCAGCAGGGCCTCGACGAACGCGGCGCGCTGGCGGTCGGCCGCGCTGTGGGTGTGCGCCCGGGCGGCGAGCCACAGGGCGCGGGCGGCGTCGACGTCGCCGTCGAGCGCGAGGTCCCCGGCGAGCGACAGCTGGTGGAATGCGAGCGAGCGATCGGCCGGAAGCGCGAGCGCGCGCTCGGTCGCGGCGCGCGCCTCGGCGAACCGGCCGAGCCGGCGCAGGGCCGTCGCGACGTTCTGCAGCATGAACGGCGCGGCGTCGACGCGGTCGCGCCAGTCGGCGAGCCAGGCCGCCGCGGCGCGCCGCGGTCCCACCCGCAACAGCGCGTATCCCAGCGCGCTCCACGGGACGGTGTGCGCGGCGGCGCGCGCGCGGCACAGCCAGCCGGACAGCCACACGGCGATCCGCCGGCCCGAGTCGGCCAGGCGTTCGAGGTACGCGGCGAGCGCGGCGCCCGCGCGCGGCGCCGGGGCCACCAGCCGCGCGAGCGCGCGCACCGCCCGCACGCAGCTGCGCTCCGCCAACAGCTCGCCGTAGACGACCGCGACGACGTCGTCGCCGGCCGGCGGCGGATCGGCGAGCGCCGCCACCAGCGCCTGCTCGGCCGCGCGGTCGAGTCCGGCGTCGCGCAGCAACGCCGTGGCGTGGCGGACCGGCCACGGGGCGTCGCCCGCGTCCGCGCACAGGGCGCGGTACGCGTCGACCGCCTCGTCTCGCCGGCCGCGGCGGACGGCGAGTTCGACGCGACGCGCCCGGTCGAATGCGTCCGCGCGGTCGTCCGGCGGGAGCAGCGCCCCGGCCTCGTCGAGCCGGTCGCGCGCGACGGCCACGTCGAAGGCGAGCTGCCGCGCGGCGGGCGAGTCCGGCGCCGCCGCCAGCGCGCGCTCGAGTTCGGCCGCCGCGGCGTCGAGGTCACCGGCCGCGGCGAGCGCCTGGCCGAGCCGGATGCGCGCGTCCTCCGACCACGGCGCCGCGTCCACCGTGCGCCGCAACAGGTCGACCGCCTCGTCGTCGGGAAGCGCCGCGGCCCAGTCGCACAGGCGGTCGACGCCCCATGCGTAGCCCGCCGTGGCCGCCACGACGGCGAGCATGGCGTCGTACGCCGCGCGCCGGCGCCCGCGCTGGTAGAGGATCCACGCGGCGCGCCCCCGCAGGGGCGCGGGCGGGCGGTCGCCCCACAGCGGAGGCCTGCAGGCCGCGAGGGCCTCGTCCCAGCGATGTTGTTGCGCGAGCAACTCCGAGCGCGCATCGTACGCGTCGAGCAACGTCGGGTCGCGCTCGATGGCGGTGTCGATCAGCGCGAGCCGCTCGTCGGGGCTGGCGTCGCGCAGCAGGTCGGCCAGCGCGAGCCACACCCGGCCGCGTTCGCCCTGCTCGGCGCACAGGCGCTCGGCGAACGCGATCGCGTCGCGCGGCGAGTCGGTCCACGCGGCGAGCCGGTTCCATGCCCACCCGTAGCTCGGCTCGATCTGCAGCGCGCGCTGGATGCGGGCGATCGCGCCGGCTCGGTCGCCGAGGCGCATGAGCACGTCGGCCAGGTAGCCGTGCAGTGACGCCGTCATCGGGTCGATCTGGACGGCGCGCTCGAGCACGCCGCGGGCGCGGGCGAGGTCGCCGGCGTCGACGTATGCGTCCGACAGGTCCTGCAGACCGGTGGGCCAGTGCGGGTTGAGCGCGACGGCGCGCTCGAGCGCGGCGATTCGCGCGGCGGCGTCCCCGACGGCGGCATGCGCGGCGGCGCGGTCGACCCACGCGGCCGGCACGAGCGGAAAGCGGTCGGCGGCGCGCTCGGCCAGCGCGAGTGCGTCCCGCGCGTCGCCGCTCGCGAGCCGCTGGCGGATGGCGGCCGACCACGCGTGCCAGCTGTGCGGATGGCGGGCGCGCGCCGCGTCGAGGCGCGCGCTCAGCTCGCCGGGCGGCTCGACGCGGTGCGCGACGCGCTGGTACAGCAGCAGGCCGTCGCCCGCGGGTGCGGCCGCAAGTTCCTCCCAGTAGCGCATCAGTTCTTCGCGCAGCTCGCGGTCGTCGGCGGCGAGCGACAACAACAGCTCCGCGGCGCGCGTATCGTTGGGCGCGTCGCGCACCGCGGCGCGCAGCGCGTCGACGGCCGCCGTCCGGTCTCCGGTGGCGAGCGCAACCTGGGCCGCGGCGACGAGAAATCGCGCCGACTGCCCGTCGACAGCGCGCGCGGCGTCGAGTTGGCTCGCGGCCTCGGCGGCGTCGCCGCATCGGGCGAGCGACACCGCGAGGCGTTCGCGCGCGGCGGCGTCGTGCGGGTGGCGGTCGACGTGCGCGCGCAGCGCCGCGCGCGCCGCGGCGTCGTCGATCTCGTCGAGCAGTTCGCAGCGAAGATTCGACAGCGGCAGGTGGTGCGGAAATCGCTCGAGCACGGCGTCGAGGTGGTCGACGGCGGCTCGCGGTCCCCGAGTTCGGCGCAGCAGGTCGACGAGGGCGGCGTGCGCGGCGACGTCGAGCGGGGCGCGGTCGACGGCGACGCGCCACAGGTCGAGCGCGCGGTCGAAGTCGGCGCGCCACAGCGCGAGGTCGGCCGCGGTTTCGATCCAGTCGCGCTCGCGCGCGCGGCCGCGGGCGCGCGCGACCCACTCGTCGGCCGCGCCGGCGTCGCCGGTCGCGAGCCGTTGCCGGGCGAGCGCCAGGCACAGGCCGCCGTCGTCCGGGCGGGCGGCGATCGCGCGCTCGAGGGCGGCGATGCCGTCGCGGTCGCGGTGGAGCGCCGCGTACGCGTCGCCGAGCGTGCGCGCCGGCGCGCCGGACCGATCGGCGGCAGCCCGCGCGCGGCGCTCGAGCAGCGACAGCGCGGCGTCGGCGCTGCCGCGCTGCGTCGCGGCGACGAAGTAGCGCCAGGCGGCCGCCTCGTCCGCCGCGGCCAGGCACGACGCGAACCGATACAGGAAAACGGCGCGGTCGCGGTCGCCGCGCTGCCACAGGGCGTCGGCCAACGCCCCGATGATGCCGGCGTCGACCGGCGCCCACCGCAGCGCGCCGCGCAGCTGAGCAACGGTCGCGGTGCGGTCGCCGGCCACGGCGCTCGCGAGGCGCGCGCGTTCGACCTTCAGCCACGGATCCGCGCCCGGCCTCGTGGCGGCCCGGTCGATCGCCGCCAGCCGGTCGGCGGCGGCAGCCAGGTGCTCGAGCGCCCGCACGTGCGCGACCAAAAGGCGCGGGTCGTCGGGGTAACGAGCGGCGCGGGCGGCGGCGTGTCGCGCGATCGCGAGCTGGTCGCCGTCGTAGGCTGCCACCGCGACGGTGGCCCGGTACGCCGGCGCGCTGTCCGGGGCGGCGGCGATCAGCTCGTCGCGCAGCGCCGCGGCGCGATCGCGGTCGTGGGCGACCAGCGCCTCGTCGACGGCAAACAGCGCGTCGTAGTGGGCGGCGTCCGGCAGATCGAGGCTCGCGAGCAGCGGCGCGCGGTCCGCCGGAGCGATCGCCATCGCGCGCGGGCCGAACGGCGCCTGGTCCGACAGCAGCGCGTCCGCGGCGATCTCGGAGTGCGAGGTCGCCGCGGGATCGCGTACGAGCAGAGTGCGCCGGCGCGCGTCGTAGCCGGACACCGCTTGCAAGTGGGCGGCCGCGGTCTGCGTCGTCGTGAGCGTAAACGGAATGCCGGCGTCGATCAGGGCGACCGCGGCATCCCAGGTGAGCGTGAACTCCACCGCGGCGAACCCGTGGTCGACCGCCCAGCGCCGCTCGCTGTGCGCCGGCGTGCCGTCGTAGCAGATCGCTTCGGCGACGGTGAGGTGGTCGACCGGGCGGCCCCAATATTCCGCGATGGCCGCGAGGGTGGCCGGCGCGCACGTGTTGTGGTGTTGCGGCACGAGCGGCACGCCCAGGTCGACGCGCCGGCCGGTCGCGCCGCCGGCGAGCCGCTCGGCGATGGCGATGAGCGCCGGCGCCTGCGACGCGTACGACCACTCGACGCTGCGGTCGACGTCGCCCAACAGGTACGCGACGTCCGCCAGGCGGCCCGCGACGTGGCGAAACAGCGACGCGTCCATCGCGGGCGCGAGGGCGACGGCCCGGTCGAGCGCGCGGCGTGCGGCCGCCAGGTCGCCGCGATCCTGCAGCAGCTCGGCGCGGCGCAGCGCGACGCTGTAGCTTTCGATGTGGTCCTCCGCGGCCGCGTACAGCGCCAGCGCGTCGTCGCTGCGGCGGTCGCGGGTCAGCGCGTCGCCGAGGCACTCGACCGCGGGCCGATACCACGGCTGCAGTTCGAGCGCGCGCCGCGCGGCCGCGATCGCGCCGGCGAGGTCGTCGCGCTCGCGGGCGATGAGCGACCGCGTGCACCACAGCCACGGCGTCTCGCCCAGGGCCGCCGCGCCGTCGATCGCCCGATCGGCGGCGTCGAAGTCCCGCAGCAGCGCGAGGGTGAGCGCGCGCAACAGGCGCCAGTCGCGCACGGCTTCCGCGTCGAACGACGGCGGCTCGCCCGCGGACTCGAGTAGCTCCCACACCGGGATCGGACCGTCGGCGAGGCGCTCCCACCCGTAGCGCACCAGCGCCCCGGGGTGCGCGCGGTGGCGGCGCCACGTGCGCAGCAGGAGCAACTTGCCGCGGCGCGGGGCGCCGGCGCCTCGCAGCACGCGCGCGGCGACGAGCGCGGCGTCCACGTCGTCGGGCGACGCCGCGAGCACGCCGGTCGCGCGCGCTTTGCGGTACGCAGTGAGGTACAGGCCGCGCTCGTAGAGCGCGGCGATCGTGTCGATGGGGCCGGCGGTGGCCGGACGCGGGGCGGCGGCAGAGGAGGGGGACGTCGGTCGCATGGCAGTCGGCGCGAGGCCGCGGCGCACTATAGCGCGATCGCCGGCCGCCGGGGCAGGGGGCGAGCGCCCGCCGCGCGGCAGGTCGTCCGGGCGCCGCGCGGCCGATCAGCGCGTGGCGCAGTGGCCGCGGCGCCGCCGGCCCGCGAGCGCCAGCGCCCATGCCACCGCCAGCGCCGCCGCGCCGTCCGCTCCGCTCGCTCCGCCTGCGCGACAGCCGGCCGCGCCGGTCGTCGGCTCCGCCGTGCCGCCGACGCCGGCGTCCGCTCCCGGCGCGCCGCCGGCGTCGGGCTCGGCGCCCGCGTCCGGCGCGTCCGGCTCGCCGCCCGCGTCCGGCGCGTCCGGCTCGACGCCCGCGTCCGGCTCGACGCCCGCGCGCGCGATGAACGCGTCGAGATCGGCGCGGGACCCGTTGAACACGTCGCGGTCGACGCGGCCGCGGATGCCGGCGACGGAGCCGCTGCTCGTGTACTGCCAAAAGTCCCAGCGCGGCCACGGGTCGGCGATCAGCGGGCAGTCCACGCCGTAGTTGGCGACCCACAGCGGGTGGTCGACGAACTCGCCGGGCGCGCCGACGCCGTCCTGCCAGAAGTACTTCGCGGTGTAGACGATCGGCCGCACGCCGAGCGCGGCTTCGACGCGGTCGAGCCACGCGCGGACGCCGTCGCGCACGGCGTCCGGCGGCAGCCCTTGCGACTCCTCGACGTCGAGCACCGGGGGCAGATCGCCCGGCTCGAGCGGCCCCATCCGCTCCAGCAGCAGGTCGGCCTGCGCGATCGCATCCTCGGCCGGCAGGAAGTACTGGTACGTGCCGCGCACGATGCCGACCCGCCGCGCCTCGGCCCAGTTGGTCGCGTATCGCTCGTCGAGGTCGCCGAGCCCGTGGTTGGTGCGGATGAACGCGAACTCGATGCCGTCGGCGGCGACCTGGTCCCAGTCGATGTCGCCCTGCCACTTGGACACGTCGATGCCCTCGATCGTCGGCCCGTCGGCGCACACGCGCACCTCGTCGGCGACCGAGTCGACGGGCAGGGGCTCGACCGCGCACGCGCCGAGGGCGCACGCGGCAGCGGCGGCGATCCGGGGCGTCATGCGGGCGCGCCGTTGCACATCCCGGGCCGGCGACGGGGTAGCGCGCCGTCGCGCACTTGCGCCCGGCGGCCGCGGCCACTGCGCACGGCCGGTTGCACACCGGCGGCGAGCGGCGGGCACGCGCGGGCTCACATCTGGTCGGGCGCCGCGATGCCGAGGATGCCGAGCCCCTCGCGCAGCACGTCGCGCGTGGCCGCGACCAGCGCGAGCCGCGCCGCGCGGGTCGCGTCGTCGTCGCACAGGATGCGCAGCGACGCCTCCTGATTCCCCGACGTGTACCACCGCGCGAACGCGGCCGACACGTCGAGCAGGTAGCGGCACAGATGGTGCGGCTCGTTGTGCGCCGCGGCGCGCGCGGCGACGTCGCCGAAGTCGACGAGCTTGAGGGCGAGCTGGCGCTCGAGCGGCGACGTGAGCCGGTCCGGGTCGAAGTCGCCGCCGGGCTCGCCGCCCGCCTTGCGCAGCACGCTCTGGCAGCGCGCGTGCGAGTACTGCACGTACGGGCCGTTGTCGCCGTCGACGCGCAGCACCTCGTCCCAGTCGAAATCGACGTCCTTTTCGCGCTGCGACACGAGGTTCGCGAACACGACGCCGCCGACGCCGACGACGCGCGCGACCTGGGCGAGTACGTCGTCCGGCAGGTCCGGGTTGGCGGCGCGCACGCGCTCGGCCGCCCCGGCGCGCGCCTCGGCGAGCACCTCGCGCAGCAGCACGACGTTGCCGGTGCGCGTGCCGGTCTTCTTGCCGCCGATGCGCACCAGTCCGAACGGCACGTGTTCGCAGCGGTCCGCCCACTCCATGCCGGCTTTCGCGAGCACGCGGAAAAGCTGTTGGAAATGCAACGATTGGCCGCGATCGACCACGTACAGGTTCTTGACGAAGTGGTACGTCTCCCACCGATAAATGGCGGCGGCGAGGTCGCGGGTCGCGTACAGCGTCGCGCCGTCCTGCTTCTTGAGCAACAGCGGCGGCATGCCGTCGTCGTCGAGCGGCACCACGAGTGCGCCGTCGGACACCGCGGTGAGGCCCTGTTGCTCGAGCAGCGCGATCACCTGCGGCATCGCGTCCTCGTACTCGCTCTCGCCGCGGATCTCGTCGAAGCGAATGCCCAACTCGTCGTAGACCTGCTGAAACTCGGCCAGCGACACGTCCTTGAATCGCTGCCACGCGGCGCGCGCCTCCGGGTCGCCCTCCTCGAGCTTCTTGAACCAGGCGCGGCCGGCCTCCTCGAGCGACGGGTCGTCCTTCATCGCCTTGCGGAACCGCACGTACAGATCGTTGAGCGCGTCGATCGTAAGCGGCTCCGGCTCGCCCCAGCGCTCGCGGGCCGCCAGCAGCATTCCGTGCGTCGTTCCCCAGTCGCCGAGGTGGTTGATGCCGACGACGCGGTAGCCGAGCGCGCGATACAGGTTGACGAGCGCGTGGCCGATCACGGTCGACCGGATGTGGTGGTAGGCCAGGTGCTTGGCGATGTTCGGCGACGAGTAGTCGATGCACACGGTCTCGCCGCGGCCGAGGTCGGGCAGCTGCGGGCCGGCCGCGGCGTGGCGGAACAGGGCGCGGTCCTGCACGCGAAAGTTGACGAACGGGCCGGCGGCCTGCGCGGAGGCGAGGTGCTCGTCCGGCGTGAACGCCTCGGCCGCGCGCGCGGCGAGCGCCGCGGGCGGCTGGCGCAGCGCCTTGGCCGCGGGGAAGCAACCGACCGCGAGGTCGCCCATCTCGGGGCGCGGCGGCGCGGTGACGACCAGCGAGTCGGGGTCGACGCCGAGCGCGCGGCCGACGGCGGTGGCGGCCGCGGTGGCGAACGGTTGGGTCGAGACGGGTCCGGCCATGGGGCCGCGCATCGTACACGAACGGGCGCCGTGTGCGCCGGCGTGCGCGGAACCGGGCGCAATCCTTGACACTGCGCCGCCACTCCGGGGATTATCGAGGCCCGAGCTGCTGGGGAGCCGGAGCCACCTACCGCGCCACGAAGGACTGCGACCGCATGGGCAAGACGATTTTGTGCGTCGACGACAGCGTCACGATGCAGACGGTCTGCGAGATCACGTTTCGAGCGTCTGACTTCGACTACGTCGGCGCCCGCAGCGCCGCCGAGGCGCTCGACAAGGCGCGGGCGGCCAAGCCCGCGCTCGCGCTGGTCGACAACGTGATGCCCGACCAGTCGGGCTACGAACTGTGCGAGGCGCTCAAGCGCGAGCACCCGGACGTGCCGGTCGTGCTGATGTGCGGCAACTCGGAGGCCTACGACGACGTGCGCGGGCGGCGCGCCGGGGTCGACGGCCACGTCACGAAGCCGTGGGACACGACGAAGTTGCTCGAACAGATCGGCGAGATCCTCGAGCGCGTCGCGCGCGACGGCGTCGCGCGCCCGGGCGAGGACGCGGCGGCACCGGCGGCCACCGCGGGCGCGCCCGCCGGTGCCTCGCCCGCTGTCGCCGCCTCGCCGGCGCCCGCCGCGCCGAAGCCCGCGTCGCCCGCGCCCGCTGCGTCCGCGCCGCCGCCCGCCGCGCCGAAGCCCGCGTCGCCCGCGCCCGCCGCGTC